>JBIIBX010000220.1:0-6042 GCA_044239185.1 Schleiferiaceae bacterium
AGGCCGTTCGGCAAGCCGGCGTGCAAGGAGCCCGCATCCACATCAAGGTGGACACCGGCATGCACCGCCTCGGATTTTCCCCGGACGACGTTCCGCGCCTTCTGGAGGCCTTGTCCGACTGGCCCGAACTGCACGTGGCCAGCGCCATGACCCACCTGGCTTCGGCAGACAAGCCGGAATTCGACGCCTTCACCACCCAGCAGCTGGAAGCCTTTGTCCGCGCGGCGGACGCGCTGCAATCCGGCTTGGGCTATCCCCTGTGGAAACACGCCCTGAATTCCGCCGGTGCCGCGCGGTTCCCCCAATTCTCCCTGGACCTGGTTCGGCTGGGATTGGGGCTGTACGGCTACAGTTCGGTGGCGGAAGAACGAACGTGGTTGCGGCCCGTGGCCCGGCTGACGTCGGTGGTGTCCCAGGTGCGGACCGTTCCCGCCGGCGACTCCGTCTCTTACGGCTGCACGTGGGTGGCCCCCGAGCCGCGGGAAATCGCCACCGTCCCCATGGGCTACGCCGACGGATTCTCGCGGTCCCTAAGCAACGGCCAAGGGTCGGTTTGGATTCGGGGGAAGCAGGTTCCCGTGGTGGGCGTGGTCTGCATGGACATGTTCATGGTGGACGTCACCGGTTTGTCCGTGCAGAAGGGCGACGCCGTGGAGTGGTTTGGCGCGCACCAGTCGCTCTACGACGTAGCCGCGCAAGCCCAGACCATCCCCTACGAAATCCTCACGGGCCTGAGTCCGCGCATCAAACGCATGTATGTCCGCGCAGACCACTGAACGCTGGGCCGTCGGCCTGTTGGCGGTGTACGGAGCCTTGCTCCCGTGGTGGAATACCGGAGCGACGATGGCCTTGCTGCTGCTCGCGGTGGGGGGCGTGGTGCGCCTTCGGACCCTACGGATGCCGGTTCCCCGCACCTTCTGGCCGCTGGGGGCCGCCTGGGCGGTGGCGGCGGGGTGGGCCTTTTTTGACGGGGGCTGGGCGCCGGTCCTCCGGTGGCTGCCGTGGCTCTTGCTGGTTCCCGCTCTGGCGCCGTGGTCCGCGCACGTTCGGAACCGCGGCTTTCTGCTGGGCGTGGCCGGGGGATTTTTGTATTTGGCTTTGGCGACCGTTTTTCACACCGCGGGGGTGGATTTGCCCACCGGCAACCCCGTAGACCCCCTTTCGGCGGGCCGTGTGGCTACATCGCGTGCTTTTGGCGGCGTGGGCCACCAACACATTTACTGGGCCCTGTACGCGTTTTTAGGCGGTTTGGCCGTCGCCTCCAGTTCCCCGTTGCCCCGTTGGGCAAAAGCGTCGGCCTTGTTGGCCTTGCTGGTGCTCACCGGCTGGGGCGGGAGCAAAATGGGCATTGCGGCGGTGGTAGCCGGCGGTTGGTTGTGGCTGGGCATGCACCCCGCGGGAAGGCCGTGGAGATGGGGCCTGCGCCTCGGTTTGGTAGCGCTTGGCGTCGCTGCCGTCGTCCTGTTTGTCCAACCCACCGACGGTCGGTTTCAGCAAGAGCGTTTGCTGCATCCCAAGCCGGAATGGGCCACCGGCTCGTTTGAGACCCGGTCCGTCCAATGGCAGGCCGCGGTTCGGCTGTGGTCCGACGCTCCTTTGTGGGGCCGTGGCGCGGCTTCCAAGCAGGACCTGTTGCAAGCCGAATACCACCGCTTGGGGTACTGGTTTGGGGAGAAACGACGCCTCAACGTGCACAACACCTACCTGGAATTTCTGTTGGCCTACGGTTGGATGGGCGCAGCCGCCGTTTTGGCCGCCGTTTTGGCCGCGTTTTGGGTCGGTCTCCGCCAAAAGTCGGCGGTTGGGGGGCCAAGCCCGGCCCACCGAGCATCCACCTGGGCCTTGGCCGCGGTGCTGCTGTTGGTTGCCTTGACGGAGAGCTTGACAGAACGCGTTTTGGGCGTCCACCTCATCGGCTGGTACGCCTACCTCATGGCATCGGGGTTTGAAACGCCTCCCGCGGGGGAATCGTCCCGGCAGGCGGCGCAGACCGCGTCGTCCGTCGGTTGAATCAAGGGGCCTTGGGCGCGCTGAGAATCTCCGCGTATTTCTGTGGCGACTGCAGAATTTCCCGGGCTTTGGCCACTTCTTCGGAAGCCAAGGCGGTGTACGCGGCCTGGGACCGTTCGTATCCGAACAAACCGATGATTTCGATTTCCAACGCCTCCATGATTTGGGCTTTGTCGGATTGCAGCTGTTCTTTCCGGGCGGCCAAAAGGGCTTTTTTCACCTGCGCCAACGATGGTTCCAGGGCATTCTGGTAGCCGTCTTCCTTGGCAAAGGACTCGAATTCCTTGAGCACCTCGTCCAGGTCGCTGGACCAATCCGGTTGGGCGTTGTCCAAGTAGGCGAGGAATTGCTGGTAGTCCGACGGTTTGAGTCGGAAACTCTCTACGGGGCTGGGGGGAGTGGTTTTGGCAGCGAAGGACCGCGCAAAGTCAAACAACGCGCCGTTGCGCACCAGGCTGTACAGCACGGGAGACAGGGAGCCGTTGCCCGCAACGAGGTCGGGGTCCACCCCGCCGCCGTCCATGACGGGGCGTCCGGCGGCCGTTTTGAAAGACGCGCGTTTTCCGGCGTCCAGTCGGGTGCCTTTGGCTTTTTCCGAGTAGTCGTAGGCCTGGATGCACCGGCCGCTGGGCGTGTAGTACTTGGAGACCGTCAGTTTGAGCTGTGCGCCGTAGGCCAGGGGGCGGGTTTGCTGCACCAGTCCCTTGCCAAAGGAACGCTGCCCAATGACCACGCCGCGGTCCAAATCTTGGAGGGCGCCGGCCACTATCTCCGAGGCGGAGGCGCTTTGCCCGTCAATCAAAACGGCCACGGCCATCTTGGGGGCCAGGGGCTCCCGCAGGGTTTTAAATACTTGGTCGGTTTCCGGCAGTTGTCCCTTGGTTTTGACCACCACCGTGCCTTTGGGCACAAAAAGGTTCACAATTTCAATGGCTGCCGTCAGCAGGCCGCCGGGGTTGCTCCGCAAGTCCAGCACCACCGACTCCGCACCTTGCTTTTGGACGTCTTGCAGGGCCGCGCGCACCTCGTTGGCCGAGGTTTCCGTAAAGCTGCTCAGGGCAATGTAGCCGGTTTTGGGGTCCAACATGCCGTGGTAGGGCACGGCTTTCAGCTGAATTTCCGCCCGGGTGAGGACCACGGTTTTGCGCTCCCCGCGGTGTTCGTAGACGACGTCGATCTTGGTTCCGGGTGAGCCCTTGAGCACGTCCCCAATTTCCTCCATGGTCTTTTTGGTCAGGGGCACCCCGCTTGCTTCAATCAACAGGTCGCCGGGGTGAAGTCCGGCTTTGTCTGCCGGGCCGCCTTCGTGCACGCCTGCCAGCAGAACCACGTCCTCCAAAATGCGGATGGTGGCGCCAATGCCGCCGTATTGGCCCGTTTGCTGGATGCGAAAATCCTCAATCCGACGCTCGGGGATAAAGACGGTGTAGGGGTCCAGTTCCGACAGCATGCCGTCCAGGGCGTCTTCCATCAGGGTGCCGGGCTGGGTGGGGTCTACGTAGCCCAGGGTAATTTCCCGGAACACGGCATTGAACAGCTCAATTTGCTTGGTGACCTCAAAATAGTTTACGGGTACGGCTGCGCCCAGACCCACCAGCACCAGGCCGGCTACCAGACTACGTACGGGAATTCGTTTCATGTGCCAAATCTAGGCCTTTTTCCACGGCTTTCCGAACGGCCAGCCGCAGAGCGTCCAAGGGAATTTCCTCGTTTCCGACGTACTGAAGGGCCAACCAAACGGGAGGGACGGGATTCCATCCTGCTGCCGCTTTTTCCAGGCGGTACGCCTCCCGCAACCGGCGCTTGTGGCGGTTGCGCACCACGGCGCGTTTGAACCGTTTTTTGGCGGCGGCAAAGAGCACCTGCAAACCCGGTTCGGGTTCTGAGCCCGGGAGCAAGTCGGGGGAAGCAGGCACGGCCACCACGCGCACCGGAAAAACCAACGAAGATTTCCCAGCGGCAAAGAGAAAATCGATGCGCTTTTGTTTGTGCAGGCGATCGTTCTTGGAAAGGGTGGCGCGCACGGCCGGTTATTTTCCCTTGTTGGACTCCTTCATGTAGAGGTCCAGCGCCGCAATCATGGAGGGAGCCTCCGGGGTGGGGACGGGGATGTCCAGGCGGAGGTTCATGTCCCGGGCCGCTTGCTGGGTGCTGGAACCGAAGGCGGCAATGCGCGTTTCGTTCTGCACAAAATCCGGGAAGTTCTTGAACAAAGACTTGATTCCCTCGGGGCTAAAAAACGCCAAAATATCGTACTTCACTTCGGCCAAGTCGCTGAGGTCGCTGGCCACGGTTTTGAACAAAATGGCCCGGGTGTACTTCAGTTTGTTGGCGTCCATCAAGGCGGGGATTTCGTCCTTCCACACGTCGGAAGTGGGAAACAAGAAATGCTCGTCCTTGTGCTTTTTCAGGGTCGGAATGAGGTCTTCCAGGGTGCCTTTGGCGGGGTAGATTTTGCGCTTGCGGTACTGCACAAATTTCTGCAAGTAGAAAGCGACGGCCTCGGAAACGCAGTAGTATTTCCATTCCGCGTTGATTTCCACGCGCATTTCCTGGCAAATCCGGAAATAATGGTCTACGGCGTTCTTGCTGGTAAAGATGACCGAGGAGAAAGCGCCGGGGTTGATTTTGTCTCGCCGAAAGTCAGAGGCAGGCACCCCGTCCACCTTGATAAAGGGACGAAAATCGATTTTGACTTTGTGTTTGGCCGCCAGGGCTGCGTACGGATTGTTTTCCGCTGCGGGCTCCGGTTGCGATACGAGGATCGATTTGACTTTCATAGGTGCGACGCTCCATAAAGGGCCCACGCCAGCGGGGCCCCTTCCAGCGTGCAAAGGTACGCAAAAAGGTGCACCGTAGAAAGGGTGGATTTCTGCAGTGCAATCCGCGTACCTCGCACTATTCCAATGCAATACAACAGAATGCTTGCGCCAAAGAAGAGCGCGGCAGAAAGGCTATGCCCTCCGGGAGCCAACCAGCCCCACAGCAAGGGCAAGGCCAGCAGCGCCGTCCAACGCAGTCCCACGGACCGCTCCGTCCAGTATCCGGAAAAAGCATTTTGCTGCAGCAGCAACGCTCCCACCACCGTGTGCAGGACGTACTGCGCCCCAAACAATAGCAACCAGCCGGCTCCAAACACCGCCGTCCAGGCGCCGGACCACGGAATTTCCGGCAGTACCACAAGCGTTTTTGCCAGCGGTACGGAAAACAGCCCTGCTGCCAGGGCACTCAAGGCCCAGCTCCAGGCTACAAATCCGGTAGAGTACGTGCGGTCTTGTCCGGCACGGGGTTTCCACAAATCGCTGTACCAGCCCACCAAGGCCGCCCGCCGTTGGTGCAAATAAATTCCTGCCAACAGCGTGAATACCAGGACAATCCAAAACAACCACTCCAAGGGGTGATTGGGTCTAACTTGGCCAACAAATCCGGTTTCCATGCGTTAGGCAAAGGTACGATTTCTCTTGGGTGTAGAGCCCCGTGTACTACCTTTGTCCCCCAATTCCAATTGGTGTAAACCCCAATCTCCAAAACCATGGCTGCACGTCAAGACCTTTACCAGCATCCCGATTACTATTTGATGGACGAATTGCTCTCCGACGAGCACAAGTTGATCCGCGAGGCCACCCGGGAATGGGTGAAGCGCGACGTTTCTCCCATCATTGAGGACTACGCCCAGCGCGCGGAATTCCCCAAGCAATTGGTGAAAGGCCTGGCTGAGGTAGGCGCCTTTGGGCCGTACATCCCCACCGAATACGGCGGTGCCGGTCTGGACCAGATTTCCTACGGCCTGATGATGATGGAAATCGAACGCGGCGACAGCGGCGTCCGCTCCACGTGCTCCGTGCAGTCGTCCTTGGTCATGTACCCCATCTACGCGTACGGCTCCGAGGAGCAACGCCTCAAGTATTTGCCCAAGTTGGCCTCCGGCGAAATGCTGGGATCTTTTGGTTTGACGGAGCCCAACTTCGGTTCCAATCCCGGCGGAATGGTGACCAACATCAAGGACATGGGTGATCATTACCTGCTGAACGG
>JBIIBX010000097.1:0-5998 GCA_044239185.1 Schleiferiaceae bacterium
CCATCAACAAACGTTTCGTGATGCTGTCCATCAACCGTTGGGAATCCAATTACGAACGCGTCCTACTCGGAGGCCTTACCTGCGATTCCGACGATTACTACAATTCCGAACAACACTCCAACGCCATTTTCCTTCCCAAACTAGACAAAGAGGAGCCCCTGTACATCGGCTTTTTTAACACCGGTGCCTACCAAGAGTCCATTGCGGGCTACGGCGGAATTCAACACTGCCTTATCCCTGCACCCAAGCACGTAGTCATTGACCGCGATGCCGACGGCGAATGGTTTACCCGACTGTTTGCCAAAGAACAGAGCTACAAAAGCATGCTCAAGATCCTGGGATACTAATCCCAATACCCTTTTCGTCGCATCCCTGTTTTCCAAATCCCCACGGAAAATAGTGATTTTCACTACCTTTCTCCTTCGACCCACCCAGAGCCAGAATTTCTTGCTCAACGGTGCGCTTCGGAGCACTCTTCGTCTATTTTTGCAATCGATTTCAACCTACTGACCCCCTCCCCCATGGCAACCGGCAAAGGACCTATTTCCCAATTCATCACCTCCCACTACAAGCACTTCAATGCTGCTGCATTGGTGGACGCCGCACAGGGATACGAAGCCCACCTAACAGCCGGTGGAAAAATGATGATCACCTTGGCCGGAGCCATGAGCACCGCCGAACTTGGCCGTTCCCTTGCTGAAATGATCCGCCAAGGAAAAGTGGACATCATCTCCTGCACCGGTGCCAACTTGGAAGAGGACCTTATGAACTTGGTCGCCCACAGCCACTACGAGCGCGTTCCCCACTACCGGGACCTCACCCCTGCCGACGAACGCGCCCTTTTGGACCGCGGCCTGAATAGGGTTACCGACACCTGCATCCCCGAAGAAGAGGCATTCCGCAAATTGCAGCACCACATTCACAAAGTGTGGAGCCAAGCCGAGGCCGCTGGCAATCGCTATTTCCCCCACGAATACATGTACCAGATGATTCGGCTGCCCGAATTTGCTGCCGAGTACGACCCCAATGTAGACCCCAAAAACAGCTGGATGTTGGCCGCGGCTGAGCGCAACCTCCCCATCGTGGTTCCCGGATGGGAAGATTCCACCATGGGCAACATCTTTGCCAGCTACGTTATCAAAAGCGAACTTCAGGCCTCCACGATGAAAAGTGGAATTGAATACATGGCATGGCTTGCCGATTGGTACACCCACAACAGCCGCAATCCCCACAATCCCCAAGCGCCCAGCGTTGGCTTCTTCCAAATTGGAGGCGGAATTGCCGGTGACTTCCCCATCTGCGTCGTTCCGATGCTTTACCAGGACATGGAAATTGAAGACATCCCATTCTGGGGCTATTTCTGCCAAATTTCCGACTCCACCACTTCCTACGGGTCGTATTCTGGAGCCGTACCGAACGAAAAGATTACTTGGGGAAAGCTCGACGCTGACACCCCAAAATTTATTGTCGAGTCCGACGCAACTATCGTTGCACCTCTTATGTTTGCTTGGATCTTAGGTTGGTAAAAAAACAGTTCGTTCACCCCCATGGACAAGAATCGTCTAATCATCGATTACAACAACATTACGCCAGAGTTGCTGGCCATTTTAACAGACAAGTACCCAGAAGGGTTTGACCCCGAGGTGATGATTACGTATACCAACGCCAAAGGCGAGCTGGTGCGTGCAATCCCCTTGGAAACCGAGGATACCAAATACCTCTTCAAAATCAGCGTGGCGCTTCAAAACAAAGTGGACCGCTACTTGGATGACCTCGATGCGGTTCCTGCTGTCGTGCCCGCAGACCCCGAATTGGACGAGGAGGAGGATGACGAATCCGATGATGCCCCGGCAGAGGCAGAAGACCTGGAGGAATAAACATCTTTGACTACATCGTAGAGAAGATCGCCTCGAAAGACCCAGTCTTGCAGCGCATTTTGAATTTGCCAGCGGCTCCAGCCAGGGCACAAAGGATAGAGCATATCTCTCCGAAAAGTCAAAGGGGCTTTCTGCTTTCGTCGCTTTTGCAACTCCTTTACGGCAGCCTGAACGGCTAGCAAACACCCTTCGGTCACAGGCCCTGCGCGCTCTGGGATCCCTTCCCACATCAAATCTTCCAGCATTTGACCCGGACGGAAGGCTATGGTTGCTTTGTAGGAAGACAAGAGTGCCAAACATCCTTCGCTCTGTCCATCTCCGATTCGCCCTGGAATAGCATAGACGGGCTTGTTGTAATCCAAGGCCATTCGCGCCGTAATCAACGTTCCGCTATTGGCACCGGCCTCTGGAATAAAAAGTACATCCGACATCCCCGCGATCAATCGATTTCTTTGAGGGAATGTGCCGGGCTCGGGATCTACCCCATGCGCCAACTCCGACAACCAACACCCCCCAGCATCCAAAATGTCCGCAGCCATATTCTTGTGGGCAACGGGGTGCACGGAATGCAGTCCATGGGCAAGCACGGCAACCGTCTTAAGGGAATTATGGAGGGCAGAGTCGTGCGCGGCTGCGTCTACACCAAAAGCCAATCCACTGATTACAACCGGATCCGCTGCTTGAACGCCATTGATCCACAATTCCGTGCAGGCCAGTCCGTATCCCGTTGGACGCCGGGTTCCCACGGTGCCCAAGGTCCGGGGATGGTTCAATACATCTGGATCCCCTTTTGTATAGATGACCAAAGGTCCATCGGGCATTCGGTCTGGCCCCAAACGCACCGGAAAACGCCGGTCTCCTACCCAATGCACTTGGATGCCCGATAAAAAAGCGCGATGCAAGGAGTCCTCCGCTCGGTCCAACAACGAAAACCAGCCGCTGCCGCTCAAGGCCTTGGTCGCACGGGGTGCGCTTATGCCCAATTCCATGACGGGAACACTGGGCAAATCCTCCCACTGATTGGACCACTGGCGGTACAATTGCACCCACTTTACCGGCCCGATCCCTGGGCACAAGGTCAGCGCCACGGCAATTCGGATTTGGTCGTCTCGATTTTCCATGGCTGCAAGTTGCAACCGCGAAACACCGAGAATCGGTACGAAACGGATGGAAGTATTTACCGGACGAAGTTTTGTGACTTTCCTATGAAAATCAATGCTTTAGGGCGATTTAAACGTTTGTCGGGCAGGGCAAAAAAAGGGTCAAAAAAGTGAAGTCACCGGATGGAGACCGCGGACAATTGAGGGGTGGGAAGTATAAGCACATCCGCCAAATTCACGTGCTCCGGCGCCTCCACCATCCAAAGCACCGTCGTCGCGATGTCTTGGGCCGACAGGGGCTTCAAATGTTGGTAAACCTCCTTCGCCTTGGCCTCGTCGCCCGAAAATCTCACCAGGGAGAACTCCGTCTCGACCATGCCGGGGGCAATCTGGGCCACCTTCACGCCATGTTTTCCCAGGTCCAAGCGCATGGCGCGGGTGAGTGCGTCTACGGCGGTTTTTGTGGCGCAGTACACATTCCCATTGGGGTAGACTTCCTTCCCCGCAATGGACGCCACGTTGATGATGTGCCCTTTTTGGTGCTTCACCATGTCTTGTCCGATGGCTTTCGACACGTAGAGGAGGCCCTTGAGGTTGGTGTCGATCATGGTATCCCATTGGTCCAAATTTCCCTCGTGCAGGGGTTCGCGACCGAGCGCCAGGCCGGCGTTGTTGAACAAAAAGTCGACGGGTCCCTCGTTCAAAAACTCGGTTGCGGCGGCCGCCACTGCCGCAGCGTCGCGCACGTCGACGCTTCGCGCTTGGAGGGTCCCGCGCAGCCCCGCTTCGCGGGCCTGCGCCACCAACCCCTCCGGCCCCTCCAGCCGGTCCAGCCGACGGCCCCAGGCCATCACGTGCCAACCCGCTTCAGCCAACGCCCACGCCGTCGCCCAACCAATGCCGGACGTCGCCCCTGTAACCAATGCTCTTTTCATGATCGATTTCTTAACTTTCCACAAATTTACCGCTTGTATACCCTGCTTATGCCCCATCCTATTCGAACAACGTCCCTATTCGCTCGCCTTCTTGCATCTGGTTTGTTGGTTGCGCTGCCGCTGGGCCATGTGCACGGCCAGTCGTCGGGAAAAAATACCGCGAAAAAAGCGGGTTTGTCGGACACCATTCGGCTGCAAACGACGGTGGTCAGCGCCAGTCGGTATGCGCAGCGGTTGGAAACGACGACGACGAGCATCGATGCCCTGCCTGCGTCGATCTTGAAAAACAAGCCCTTGCTCAAGGTGGAAGACGCGCTGATTCAGACGCCGGGGGTGACGATTCAGGACGGACAGGCGAATATCCGCAGCGGGTCGGGATGGAGCTACGGGGTGGGTTCCCGGGTGCAGGTTTTGCTGGACGGTCTCCCGTTGCTGTCTCCGGATGCCGCCCAAGCGTCGTGGGCGCTGGTGCCGGTGGAGGCCATTCAGCACGTGGAAGTGGTGAAGGGAGCCGCAAGCGCCCTCTACGGCAGCGCCGCGTTAAACGGCGTCATCCACGTGCGGACGTTGGAAGCCGGTGCGCAACCCGTTGCCCGCATGTCTTTTCAATCCTTGGTTTACGACCAACCCCTATTCCCCAGCATGCGGTGGTGGGCGGGCACCGGCATGCGCACCCAAGGCACCGGTCGGTTTGCCGTAGCCGTCAAACCCACCGCCAAATCCGGCCTGGTGCTCCACGGCCAAATCCAGTGGGACGAGGGCTATGTGTACGGCGTGACGGACGAAAGTTTGCGCCTTAACGGGAAGTACGAATACGACGTGTCCAAAAAGATGAAGGTGGGCATGGCAGCGTCGGTTCGGGGATTGCGCGGGGCCGACGTCCTTTTGTGGAAAAGTTTTGCCAATGGATACATCCCGTTGGACTCTACAGCCACCAACAAGGGCATCTACCAGGTCACCGCGAGTCCGTTTGTCACGTACCGACAGGGACGCACGCTCCACGCCCTGCGGTCGCGGTTTTTCGCGCACGACAACAACTTGCAAGCGGGTTTGGAAGACTACTCCAACGCGGCCCGAACCCTCTACACGGAATATACAGCCACCCGATTTGGCACCCGCGGATGGAACACAACGTGGGGAGCAAGCGCTACGAATTCTTTGTCGCTGAACGGGGAACTTTTTGGGGGCAAACACACCTCCACAACCCGCGGAATTTTCGCCCAAGCGGACTACAGCAAGGGCGTCTGGAATGCCAGTCTGGGCGCGCGGTACGAACGGTACACCTTGGATACGGGCGGCGCGGGTGCTCCTATTTTTCGGGCCGGCGTAAACCGGGCCTTGGGCGGTGGTCGGTTCTTGCGGGCTTCTGCGGGCCAGGGATACCGCTTCCCCACCATTGCGGAGGCCTTTGTGGCGGCGGTGGCCGGACCGGTGCAGGTCTACGCCAATCCTTATGTTAAGCCCGAGCGCAGCGCGTCGGCGGAAATCGGTCTGAAGCAACTGCTGGCGACGTCGGACCGACGGTGGCAGGGCTACGCGGATGTGGTGGTGTTTGCCAGTCGGTACTGGAACATGCTGGAATTCACGTTTGGGCAGTGGGGAGACACGGTCATGGCGGACCCCGCAGCAGAATTCTTTGCGAACAACGGGTTCAAGTCCATCAACGTGGGCACGACGCAGGTGCTCGGCGCGGAATTCACCTTGACGTCGTCGGTGGCTATTCGCAAAAACCTGACCGTGAACGGTTTGCTGGGATACACGTATGCCCGGCCCACCACGTTGGACCGCGAGGCGGTCTATGCGTTGGACGCGGTTGGACGGCCCATCACCTACCGGGGGACGTCGACGGATCCGTCGAACGGGTACCTGAAATACCGGTACCGCCACGTGGCCAAGGCGGACGTGGAAGTGGTCCGGCGAAATTGGAGCGCGGGGATGTCGGTCCGGTTCAACAACCGCATGGACAACATGGACAGCATTTTTACGAGTTCGCTGTTCAACGGTTTTGTCCCCGGGGTGCAAGATGCGTATGCGTATTATTTGCCGCACTACGACTTGCTGCTCGACGCCCGTGTAAAGTGGCAGA
>JBIIBX010000007.1:0-22349 GCA_044239185.1 Schleiferiaceae bacterium
AAGTAACGTCCAGCAAAATAAGCCAACGATGCAGCGGCGGCACCCAGCGATAGGGTTTCAAAAACGCTTCGAAACAACGGGGTTTGGTTGATTCGGCTCTTTAAATAGCCGATGCCCGTAAATGCCAATCCCGTGAGCACACATGCAGCTGCAAAGGGATTCCAAAGGGTTGGGAGCAAACCGGGAAAAACGTACACCAAAAGAGGAATGGCACCAATGGAATTAAATGAAACAAAGGTGACCGTGCCCACAGTCCAAGGAGAGGTGGTAACCGGTTCCAATTCCAGCTCGTATTTCATCATCTCGTCCACCCACCGGTCCTTGTCGGAGCAAATAATGTCAACGGCCGAGTCCAAGGCACTTCCTTCAAACCCTTTCTTGGAATAGATTTCACGGATTTCTTCCCGCTCGATATCCGGCAGGTGTTCTACTTCCCAGTATTCTTTTTGCCGCAACTTTTGGTAGGTTTCGCGGTCTGTTTTTTGAGCCAAATAGGCACCAACAGCCATGGAGAATCCGTCTGCAACCAAATTCGCAACACCTAAAATGATGACAGTTCTTGTGTTGAGTCCTGCTCCCACACTTCCTGCAACCACGGCAAAGGTGGTTACAGCACCGTCCATGCCCCCGTAAACAAATTCCCGCAGATGGCGAGAAATCCAGCCGAGCCAACCGGTTTCTGGAGCATGGGGTTCTAGAGGATGGTGTTGACTCATTGGGTCAGAAGACTTTCATTTTGGTACCAGCTTGTGCAGCGCACGGCAAAATTGGACTGAATGTTTAACCAGAAAAGGTTGTAATCGCCTACATGGTAGTTTTTCCAGCGGTAAAAAAAGGACCAAGGCATTGTTAACTCTTTCACTTGGAGAGTTCCTCGGCTAATTTCAACCGCCAAAGACTGGGGATTCTTTATTTTACCGGTTCCAAACAAGATTCCTTGGTGCAATTCAAGTGGGTTCTTTCGAACGGTGCTGGACCAAGAAATCGGATTGGTGCAAGCGATGGAATCATCGGCGACGGCGGGGTAAAAATCTTTCCCAAACGTTCTCCAACTCATAAAACAACCAACATCCGTAGCCTCCTTGCAAGGCGCGCAATAAGGCGATAGCGCGTTCTTTTGAATGGGCATCCCAATGAGGTAGGCCGCCATAAGTCGTTTTTTCTGAGCGGGATCGGGTAGAATGACCTCCTTCAGAAGGCGTTCAGCGTGGTTGGTTCCTTGGCTATGGGAAGAGATAACGATTGGTACACCCGGGGGGATTGTTTGTAAAAAAACCGAGTAGGCCCTTTTTACATCCTGAAAGGCAGTATCAAACGCACATCGAGCCGCGTATTCCTTGGCAGGGGTTCTGGCGTAGTAACCATCGATCCGCATTTGCCGGTAGTACGGAACATATACGTCTGCCGACTGCGAGAAAACCCCTGCTTGGTTGGGCAATGCCTTGTCGATAACCTCGGCTTGGTGTTTTGGATCCCTCGGGTCAACGCCCCAGGTTTTGCCTTTGTCGTAGAAGGTTGGGTAAATGTAGAATACAGAGGGTTTGTTCGTGTTTTGAGAATGGGGAGCATACCGGTCTGACTGCATGTCTGGATTTCGCACAGGGACGGACGGGTGCATCGCCCAACTATCCAAATTTGCATAATCCAATCCGGTAGGTTCGTGGCTTTGCGCGTGGACCGGAGAGAGGAACGCGCCCAGCGCAAAAACAACGGTTGCTACTGCCTTTTTGAAAGGGATATCCGTGCGGTAAGTTGGAGCCACCATTTTCTTTAAGAAGGGACGAATCATGGCATTTAAGAGGGGGTTTTTCGCACGGGTCAGGCCAGCAGAACGAATGGGCACCGCACCAATTCCACTTTTCATCTCTGCCGCCGTCCTACCCAAATGTACGCTTTTTGCGCCCAAACGTATTCCGTCTTCTACATAGTCGTACAACATCCGAGGGTATATGCACAGGTCTCGGTGCAGGCTGTAATCCATGCCAACAAACAACGCGTGCAACTCTCCTTGGTGGAGCCACTGGAAACGAAATCCTACGGGTTGGTTATCACCGTGGAGGTAGGCAACAAGTTGGGTTTCTGTGGGACTCAAGGCCATCCAGGACCGCAGTGTGGCCAACGGAAAAGCGTGCAACTTGAATCCTGCTTTTGACTCGACTTGGCTGTAAAGCTCGATAAGGGTTTTTTCCCATTGGGGCCAATCAGGCAAGAGAATGGGAACGGCAACACAGCTTGCACTCCGCGCCATCACCGACTGGGCTTTGGTTCGGAATTTGGTTTTCATGGAATCCAAATAGTCTTCCATGGATTTCCAGTGGGGGTCGAGGTGCAGGACCATCAAAGGCTCCACCTCGTAGGGGTGAAAACCACGCTTGGCCCATGGGGAATTCACTTCGAGGGGAACCGAAACGTCTTTGATCAGCAAAACAAGGGTGTCTTCCGATGCAAGCAGTTTGCACAGGTGGTTTTGGATCCATTCCCGTTCTTCGTCCGACGCTTCGGGATGAAAGAAGAGGGGTTCTAAGTCGGTTGCAAACAAAGGGCCGACCACCGTGGTTGGAAATCCTTTTGGGGCCCAGCGGCGGAGTAAATTCCGAAAAGCACCCCCTTCGAAGGCTTTTCCGGTTTGAACATAGGAATCCCCCTGTTGGGTAGAAACACGAACAGCGTGCACCACCGCACGAGCGATGACCGTGCCATCGGCTCGGTGCCAACGGAATGCTTCTGCTTCCCAGCCGTTGTTGTTTTCCTCCAGTCCCGCGAGCCAATTGGGTTGAAAAAATAGAGGAGCGTTGGCTGTCGCTTGGGTCCATTCGGCATCGAGGGACTGCGTTAGGGACGTGCGGGTGAAATTCAAAAGCATAGGTGCTTTAACAGATGGAAGAGGAGAAAGTTTTAGTGACTTACGTGTGCTTCAGAACGCAATTTGGGCAGCTCCTTGTTCCACCACTCTTGAACGAGGAGCATAAGCGCGTCGGGGTCAGAATGGAAGAAAGGCGGGGAGATTGACCGGTGAACGGTCCATTTGGAGTGGCTCAGAACACGCAGTACATGGGGCACAAAGAGTTCGTCTCCCACCCAGGCCATTGTGGGGTCGGAGTATTCCAAGGCTGTTGCAACGACGGGCCAGCCTTCTTCGGCTGCAACAACAAACATACCGGGGTGAAGGGGAAGGAGTCCTTCGGCAGTCGTTGTGCCTTCGGGAAACACGACGGGGCATTCGCCGTGGAGCATTCGGTCGCGCAGTGCTTCGCGTGCAGCGCGGCGGTTGTCTTTGTTCTTGCGGTCCACAAACACCGTATCCAAGGCGCGAGCTGCCCAGCCTACAAGGGGCCAAGAGCGAACCTCCACTTTGCTCAAGAAGACCACGGGCAAAGGGGACTCCACAAACAACACATCGGCATAGGAACGGTGATTGGCCACCAACAAAGCGGGGCGGTTAAGCGGTTGGCCGGTTGATTTTATTCGGATCCCCAGGGCCCAGAGAAATCCAGCGCGCCAGGCCCGGTAAATGGCGTTTTGCCACCGCGGACGCCGGCCGAAAATCCGAACGAGTAAAAGGGCAGTCAGTGCCAAAATGGCCGAGACCAGAAAAAAAGAAACCCGAAAAACCCTTCTCATAGCATTGGCTTGGGAATGGGGGCAGCCTTGACGTGGTGGAGCCGAGGGACCACGTGTCCCACCGCTGCACCCACGGCCAGCCCTACCAAAACATCTGTGGGAAAATGTTTCCCCGCGCGGACCCGCTCAACCGCCGTAATGGTAGGAAGTGCGACGGCTCCCGCCCACACCCACGGCTTCCATTTGGAGTTGGGGTAGAGGTCGGAAAAAACGGTAGCGGCAAATGCCGCGTTGCATGCTGCAATGGAGCTGTGTCCGGAAAAGAAGGATGCCCGGGCATCGTCGGAGGTCCACAACGTTTCTGGGGCAGTGCTTTGCGAATAGGCGTAAGGCCGCACTCTTCCCACCGTTCTCTTGGATATTTCTGTTAAACTGTAGGTTTGAACATTGGCTTCCAAACACATCATCCCCAAGGTCCAAGACCGACTCCAAAAGGATTTTTGCGCGGGGAGAAGGGGGGTGGCCACCGCCAAGCCCATGGCAGACCCCAAGAGCACATCCGACCGACGTCCAGATGCCGGGGAATACCGATTGGCCCATGGTCGGTCCAAGAAGGGGAGTCCCTCGCCGGTCAACGCAATGCGCTGTTCCGAAGTCAAAACCGAAGGGTGGGGCAATGCACGGGCAACCCCAAAACCAAGAGCTCCCGTGGTCAACCAGGCAACCTCTCCCCGGGTGGATAACTGATAGGGAAAAGTTTGGCTTTGTGCCTGCAACAGACCGCACTGGGAAGAAATTCCCATAAGGAGAGGCAAAACGAGAGAACCGAAGAGCCGCAGGAACCCGAAGCTACTGACGTAGGGACGCATTATACTTCTTTGATGAATTGGGCAGAGTCAAAACGCAACCGTTTTCCGTATACGCCATTTTCAGCCCGTCGGCCAGCGGAAACCACCATGGTGATTTCGGCGGAGGCGGGGAGGTTCAGTATTGCCCGCGCGCGAACACCGTCGAACCCTTCCATGGGGCAGGAGTCAAAACCGTGGGAACGCAGTGCCAGCATGAAGTTTTCGCACGCCAGAGCCACGGATTTGTGGCCAATCACCCGCATGTCCGATACGCTTTTGGGACTTCTGGGCGTTGGTTTTTTGAGTCCGCGAAGCCACATGCCAACGCGTTTCAAAAGGCCTCTCCATTCCAAAAAGCCTTGCTCGTAGGCCAAGGGAATGACCACGTTGTGGTATTGGTAAGCGGACGCACGTTTGGCGATTTTTTCGGGGTTGAACAAGCCCAGCATTTGGTTGTTCCGCTGGCGCCATTGGTCGTGCCGGGAAACCGCCACAACCAATTCGGCGGCCGTTTTGGCGGCCGGCTGGTTCAAACACGCTTCAACCAGGGCTGCCTTTTTCTCGGGGTCCCGCACCCAATAAAACTCCCACGTTTGCAAATTGCTGGAGTTAGGCGCCAGCAAGGCCAAGCGCAGGCATTCCCGCATAACGGACTCGGGAATGGGATCCCCGTTGTATACCCGCACACTTCTTCGGCTTTCTACCACCAAGGCAAAGGCAACGGGGTCGCAAACGGCCGCCGGTTCGGTGTAATTGTACTTCTGTTCTTTGTCGAAAATAGAAACGCCTGAGGCCATGGATCAAGGGGTTTTGTCGGATGGTACTTCCGGTTTAAGAGAAACCAGCCCCCACAGGCAGGGGCAAGTTCTTTGTTCAAAGGTAAACCAGTCGGACCTTTTTGGCCCCATTCCTGAACGGAGTTATTCCTCCAGAAAATCCAAATCGCGGTCAAAGGTTTCTGGCAAACGAACGGCTGCCCAGGCGGTCAACGCCACTACGACCAAGCCCGTCAACATGCCGCTGTGGGTGTAGCTGAAAGAACTTTGCAGCGAGGTAAACAACAAGGAAATAAGCACCAAGGCTCCGCGCACCATGTTGGGGATGGTAGTAGTGGCCGTTGCGCGCAAGTTGGTACCAAATCGCTCGGCGGCCATGGTCACGAACAAGGCCCAAAAACCCGTCCCAAATCCGAGAACGCCGCACGAAAAATACAGTTCTTGCACCGATCGCGCTTGAAAGAACAAGACCAAACCAACGGCGGTTATGCCATAAAACACAAAGAGGGCCTTTTTTCGGCTTTTAAGCGCTTGGCTAAGCAGGCCAATGGCCATGTCTCCCAGCGAAATGGCTGCGTAGGCCACCATGATGGCGAATCCCGGATCGACCTCCCCCGGAATGCCTCGGTCTCGGGCAAACTCCCGCGAAAAGGAAACCAAAATACCAATAACGTACCAGGTGGGCAGTCCAATCAAAATGGACTGGAAGTAGGTTTTGGCTCGGGACCACGGCCGGAACAAGTCCAAAAATCGACCGCGTACCACGGAGGTGTTTTGTTGCACTTTGGCAAACATGCCGGATTCGGTCACGCGAATTCGAAGCAAAAGCAGCCCCAAGCCCAAAAAGCCCCCAACAGCGTAGCACCACCGCCAGTCCAGCAATTCTTTCATAAAGAACGCGGCAACGGCGCCAGAAAGTCCGATCGCGGCCACCAAGGAAGTGCCCAGTCCTCGTTTTTCCTTGGGAAGAAGTTCCGCTACCAGGGTAATTCCAACCCCCAATTCACCGGCCAGGCCAATGCCGCTGACAAACCGGATCCACGCATACTGGTCGACGGTTTGTACCCAGGCATTTGCCAAATTCCCCAAGGAATACAGCAAAATCGACGCAAAGAGCACCTTCAACCTCCCTTTCTTATCGCCCAAAATGCCCCATAAAATTCCGCCCAGCATAAGGCCGGCCATTTGGAAATTGATGATACGCAAACCCTCCGTGGCAATTTCCGCGTCGGATAATCCGAGGGATTGCAAGGACGGCACCCGCAAGATGCTGAACATCAGGAGGTCGTATATGTCCACAAAATAGCCCAAGGCGGCCACCCAGACCGCAGGTTGAAAGAGGGAGGAGGAGGTTGAGGTGGCAGGACGCATGGGCAGAGGTACGAATGTGGGATGAGCAAGTCCGTTCAATCGCCATTCGGTTGACTCAACGGAGGCCGAAAAGTACAAAAGGAAGGGCGTACCTTCGTTTGGATGAATACGATTTCCCCATCCCCCGCTCCAACGGCCTCTGGAAGAACGCCAGCCGTCGGTTTTATCTTCATCACCTTGCTGTTGGATGTAATCGGGTTGGGAATTATTATCCCCGTAATACCTAAATTGATTGAAGAATTAACCGGGGAAGGACTCTCAAAAGCAGCGGAGTACGGTGGTTGGTTGTTGTTTTCGTACGCCATTTGCCAGTTTCTTTTTGCGCCTGTTATCGGGGGATTGTCGGACCGGTACGGAAGGCGTCCGGTTTTGCTGGGTTCTTTGTTGGGATTTGGATTTGACTATTTGCTTTTGGCCTTGGCGCCTACCCTCAGCTGGTTGTTTATTGGCCGCATTCTGAGCGGGATTTTGGGGGCCAGTTTTACCACCGGGGCCGCCTACATTGCCGATGTGAGTACCCCCGAGAAGCGTGCACAGAACTTTGGCATGATTGGCGCCGCGTTTGGCTTGGGCTTTATCATAGGTCCGGTTTTAGGCGGGGTTTTAGGTGCTTACGGCTCGCGCATTCCATTTTATGCCGCTGCGGTACTGACCTTGCTCAATGCGGCCTACGGGTACTTCATTTTGCCGGAGTCTTTGGCACCCGAAAATCGACGTCCGTTTGAGTGGAAGCGGGCCAATCCCCTGGGTTCTTTGCTCAATTTGCGCCGTTATCCTTCCGTTTTGGCCCTGGTGGGCACTTTGTTTTTTGTGTATTTGGCTTCGCATGCCGTACAAGGCACATGGGCTTATGTGACCATGGAGCGGTACGGTTGGACGGAGAGGGAAGTAGGGTGGTCTTTGGGAATAGTAGGGGTCCTAAATGCTGTGGTACAAGGGCTGTTGATTCGGATTCTGTTGCCCAAGTTGGGAAACAAGCGCGCCGTTTTTTTGGGGATGTCCCTGTGGCTTTTGGGAATGATTTTGTTTGTTTTCGCCTCGCAAGGCTGGATGCTCTTGGTATTTTTAATTCCCTATGCACTGGGGGGTATTTCCGGTCCGGCCATCCAAGGCCTCATTTCAGGCCAGGTATTGCCCTCGGAGCAAGGCGAATTGCAGGGAGCGCTCACCAGTTTGATGAGTGCTACAGCCATTGTGGGTCCTCCCTTGATGACGCAGATTTTTGCCTATTTTACCAGACCGGGTGCGGCCATTTATTTTCCTGCGGCGCCTTTTGTTGCCGGCGCAATTTTGTTGGTCGGCGCCGTCGGGATGCTCTATGTGAAACGGGCCAGGCTGGAAGGAAATTAACCTCATAAACGAATACCATGAAAAATGCAATCGGTTTGAGTGCCCCATTGGCCTCGGAGTTGGCAACAGGACTGAATCTTTTGTTGGCCAATTTTCAGTTGTTTTACATCAATACCCGGGGTTTTCACTGGAATATCCAAGGGGACAATTTCTTTGAGTTGCACCTTAAGTTTGAAGAGATTTACACAGATACCCAGCTGAAGATCGACGAAGTGGCTGAACGCATTCTTACCCTGGGCCACCGCCCCTTGCACAGCTACGGGGCCTATTTGGAAGTAGCCACCATTCGGCCGTTGACCGATGTTTCTGCGGGCAAAGAGGCCTTGCAACACGTCGTAGACGCTTATGCTATTTTGTTGGAACAAGAGCGAAAATTGCTGCAGATGGCATCGGACGCCCTGGACGAAGGAACCAACGCCTTGATGAGCGATTACATTCGGCAGCAGGAGAAGAACGTTTGGATGTTTCAATCCTACTTGGCCCAATGAAAACGTGGACCATCTCGTTGGAAGAACGGGGCCGGTCGGAATTGAATGCGTTGGACCAGGCACTGGTGGATGCGGCTTTGGCCCACTTGCCCCAAGCCCATGCGCCCTACAGCCGTTTTCATGTGGCTGCGGCCATTCGCTTGGAGGACGGTCAAATCCTGGTGGGTACCAACCAAGAAAATGCCTCTTACCCGGTTGGAATTTGCGCCGAGCGGGTGGCATTGAGTGCGGCCTCGTCGGTGGCGCCCGGTCTTGCCGTGGCCGCTATGGCCGTGGTGTATGCTCCTCAGGGCCAGACCAGCTCCAAACCCTTGCCTCCCTGCGGCATGTGCCGGCAAGCGCTTCACGAGCAAAAAACCCGGCAAAACGCCCCGTTGGAATTGCTGATGTGCGGCGTGGAAGGACCCGTGTGGAAGACCGCCGACGCTTCTAATTTGTTGCCTTTTGCCTTTTCCGGAGAAGATTTGCCATGAAGTTTCAAGCGTCCATTTTTTCGGAAATGACCGGTCTGGCGCTTCACTACGGAGCGATCAATTTGGCGCAAGGATTTCCCGAATTTGGCCCTCCGGAAGGAGCCGTTGAAGCCTACCGCCAGGCATTGGCCGACGGCCGGAACCAATACGCTCCCATGGCCGGATGGCCCGCGCTGCGCGAGGCGCTTTCGCAGGTGGACCAAAAACGGTGGGGTGCCACCCACTCCGCAGTGGCACATTCCGATACCGAAATCACCATCGTTCCCGGGGCTACAGTCGGATTGTATGCGGTTTTTTTGGCCCTTTTGGAACCGGGCGACGAAGCCGTTGTTTTGGAGCCGGCGTACGACTCCTACGGACCGGCGCTGCGAAGAGCGGGCGCAAACGTGGTGGGAACGTCGTTTGAAGCACCCGATTGGGACCGCATACTGGGTCCAAAAACCCGGTTGATTGTGATCAATTCTCCCCACAATCCGACCGGCGGTGTGTGGGAACGAGCCGATTGGAACCGCTTGGCCGAAGCCTTGGAGCGCTATCCCCGGGTAGTCGTGGTGTCCGACGAGGCGTACGAATGGATGGTATTCGACGGCCGTCCCCCGCTCTCCGTGCGCCAAATTGACGCTTTGCGTTCCCGCTCGGTGCGCATTTTGTCCATGGGCAAGACCTTCCATGCCACGGGGTGGAAGATTGGGGCAGTCATTGCCCCCGCTGAACTTACCGACGCTATCCGGCAAGTGTACCAGTTTTTGGCCTTTTCCGCAAATACGCCGGCGCAAGTGGCTCTCGCGTCGCACCTACACGCCCATCCGGAGTATCCCGAAACGTTGGCAGCATTTTTCCAGTCCAAGCGGGATCGACTTGCCCACGGCCTGGAGGCAGGTGGCTGGCGGGTGAAACCCTGTGCGGGCAGTTATTTTCTGACCCTGGCCCTGGAAAATCTCGGCCCCGAAGAATCGGATCTGGAGTGGGCCAAGGCCCGGGTGCGCGATGCCGGTGTGGCCACCGTTCCGTTGGCGCCTTTTTTTGAGCACATCCCCCAGCCGTTTCCAGCGGTTCGGCTCTGTTTTGCCAAGCACGACGCCACCCTGGACCGGGCAATCGACCTCCTAAATTCCTGGAAATTTACCCACCACGCATAGCATGTCGTTTCTCATCTGGCTTTCGCCCTCCAAATCCATGCGCTCGTTGGTTCCTTCATCGGTCAACCCCATGGAAACGACGGAACCCCATTTTCTGTCCGACGCGCACCAAATCGGCAAGAAATTGGCACGTTTGAAGGTTTCTGACAATGCGGACCTGCATCGACTGTCTCCCAAAATGGCAGCCGCGACCACGGAAATGCACCGCATGTGGCTGGAATCGTACCCAAAAGGGGAGGGGGTGCCTGCAGCCCTTGCTTATACCGGGGATGCCTACGGCGGACTCCAAGCGGAACAGTGGACCAAGGCCACGTGGGAACGCGCCCAAGCCCACCTTCGTATAGGAAGCGGCTTGTACGGATGCCTTCGTCCCAAAGACCGCGTGCTTCCCTACCGGCTGGAGATGGGTCTCACCTGGCCCATGCCGGGAGGAGCGGCTGGCCCCGCCGCGTATTGGAAAAAACGCATTTCGGCCCACTTGTTGGATGCGCAGCCCGGAGCGCAGGTGTTGGACCTGTCTTCCGGCGAATACGGTTCCGTGCTGGATCCCCGTTTGTTTCCGACGCCCCCCATTCGGTGCGATTTTCGTGAAATCAAAGCAGGCAAGCCGGTTTTTGTGAGTGTTTTTGGGAAACGGGCCCGAGGCAGCATGGCCCGCCATGTTTTGGAAAGCGACGGATCCTTGCTCGACGTGGTGGACGCTTTTCAGACCGATGGCTATGGGCTGAACCCGGAATTATCCACCCCGACGCTTCGGGTTTTTACCCGCTGACCGGACGTGTTTGGCCAGTATGGCCGGCACTTCCGAACGGGCCTGGGGACTGCGCTTGGTGCCCCACAGGTGTTCCCGCGCATGCCGAGCCGCTTCCTCGTGGTCCAGAATGCGGTGGGGGTAGTCGGTACCCAAGCGAACTCCGTAACTCAATGCCTCCAATTCGGTCATTTTCCAGGGCTCGCGCAACAGCGGAAGGGGAAGAGCAGCCAGTTCGGGAAGCCATTTTCGAAGAAAAACACCCTCGGGGTCGTTGTCTTCGGCTTGCTTGACGGGATTGTAGATGCGCAGGGTGTTTACGCCCATGGTTCCTGCTTGCATTTGGAATTGGGCATAGTGGATTCCGGGCTCAAAATCCAAGAACTGACGGGCCAAGTGGACCACCCCGGACTGCCACGGTTGCCACAGGTGGTGGGTTAAAAAACTCACCAACAGGCTGCGCATCCGAAAGTTGAGGTACCCGGTGCCGCACACGCTGCGCATGGCTGCGTCGACCATGGGAAACCCGGTTTGCCCGGAACTCCAAGCGTCCACCCAATCCGGTCGGATTTCGGAGCGAATTCCATCGAAACCCCGGTTGAGATTTTCAAATTCAATCCGGCATTCCGACTCAAACTTTTGAATGAAGTGGCAGTGCCAATGAAGCCGAGAAACAAAGAATTGGATGTCTTTGCGCCAAGGAGGGTCGGCCTCCGCTAAGGCATGCATCACTTGGCGAATGGTCAAATTCCCCCACGCCAAGTACGGCGACAACCGGCTGCATCCCCTGCGGGCTGCTTCGGGTTTGGATATGGACTTTCGGTAATCCGCCAAGCGTCCATTCACAAACGAGTGCAGGTAGGCCCAGCCGGCGGCTTCGCCGCCCGGCTGGCGCAATTCCGAAAAAGGTTCCACCGGCAGTCCCTGGCAATGCAGTTCCAGTAGACCTTCCGCAAATCCAGGGATCAGAACCCCGTCGTGAAAAGAAATCAAGTTTGCAAGATCCACTGCCACAGGAGGATGTTCCATCCGGCGCTTCCACGACGCGTCCCACGAGCCGCGGTGGGAAAGTCCGCGGACCACCCCGTTGGTGGGGAATTCGTGCCATTCCACTTCGTGGGCGGCGCACCACTTTTTTACCCGTTTGTCCCGTCGGTAGGTGATCCCAAGCCCCGTCTCCTCGTGGCTGTACACATACGGATGCCATCCAGCTGCCCGAAGAGCGTCCAGCGCCCCATCCACAGATCCGGACCATTCCCACAGTCGATGGCCAGATCGGGCAAGCTCTGTCCGCATTCCCGCCAAACTCTGGGCCACAAACCGAACATGGCGGGCAGCGGTGTGGGGGTCGTCCAGAAATTCGGGTTCCAGGCAATACAACAAGACCACCGGACGGTTGCGGGCACAGGCTTGGTGCAGTGCCTCGTGGTCCCGCAAACGCAAGTCCCTCTTGAACCAAACCACCGATACCGACTGCATATTTCATACAACACGTTAAAGGGCTTCCAGTTCGAGCGAATCCAAACAAACGAGGCATCGGGAGCCAGGCCTTCCTCCGAGACCTTCCCTTCCCGAATGGCACAGTTTTCGTATCTTCCTTCGCCTAACTCCCGAACGAATCCATGAAAAAAATCCCTCATTACGTAGGACTCTTCGCCTGGGCGGTCTTTGCACCCCTGGCGTCTGCCCAAGCGGCCCCTTCCGACCCGCCTCTTTCCGCCAAAGCTTACCTCAACGACGTTCGTTTGTACGTGGACGGGGCCGTTCTCAACCACGGGTTCACCGCGGTCCTCCCGGCAGGGCCGTCAACGGTAGAAGTTTCGGGCCTTTCCCAGCAAGTCGACGAAAGCTCTATTCAGCTCCGAACCCGGAGCTCGGTTAAGGTGCAAGGATACCGGATCGAAGTACGCGAGAAAAACCTACTGGCGGTTCCGGAATTGAAAATCTGGCGAGACAGTTTGACGACTTGGCGCACCGTGGAGGAGCAGGCGCGCTCCCAGCAGGCGGTGATTCAGTTGGAAAAAGACGCTTTCCTGCGGTCCACCCAACAAACCACCTACACCGAAGCCAACCAAAAGTTTTGGGCCCTGTCCGCCGCAGAATGGGTGAAGCGCACCCATGCAGCGCAGAAATCCCTGGAACAAGCCCAACGCGGTACGCAGCGGGTGAGCCAAAAGTACCAGGAAATTGTGGGCACAATGGCCACCCAAGAGTCCGTCTTGGTGTTGGAGCTAAACGCTGCTGCGCCTGTGGCCACGGCCCTGTTTGCCTTGGAATACGCCACGCCTTTGGCGCATTGGTCGCCCCGGTACGAAGTCCGCATGGACAATGCCTCCGTGCCCCAAGTGGATTTGATTTCCAAGGCGTCCATCCTCCAACATACGGGGTTGGATTGGAAAAAAGTGACCCTGACTTTGGGGTCCAACCGCCCCCGGGGAGGGTTGGCCACTCCGGTTTTGCAGCCTTGGTGGGTTTCGCCTAACGGTTCGTTGGCTCGGCGGAAGATGGACATTGTAGAGAACGATTTGGAAATAGCTTATGGAGGACGAGCACCCGCGGCAGTCGCCAAGTACGAAGCCCCCATGGCCAATTTCGATGACGCTGAACGCTCCGAAGGCCTGGTGGGGTATTCGTTGGTTTTGCCTGGGACCCACCAATTGGCCCACTTGGAGGAGCGTGAGATTTCGTTGGAAACCCGCCCCTTGAAAGCGGAACTGAGCCGGTACGCGGCGCCGCGGTTGGATCTGCGGGTGTTTCTGGTCGCACGCATCCCCGGGTGGGACACCCTGGTCAACGTTGACGGTCCGGCCACGATCTATCTGGAAAACAACTTAGTAGGAAATTCTTTCTTGACGTTCCAGTCCGACACCGACACGTTGGACCTGGCGCTGGGAGCCGATCCCCGTACCTCGGTCGAATGGAAGCCCACCGTTGCAACCGACAACAAAGGCGGTAAAGTCGAAAGAACGTATTCGTACACGCTGAAGGTGAGCACCTTGCACGCCAACCCGGTGGAAGTAGTCGTTGAAGACCGGTCGCCCATGCCACGTGCGGAGGAAATTGCGCTGCTCAACCCGAATTTTGGAGGGGCCAAAAAGAATGCGGATACCGGCATTTTAACGTGGAAAGCCTCCGTAGCCAAAGAAAAACCGTGGTTCACGAGTTACCGGTACACCTTGCGGTACCCGCGCACCATGAATGCGGGACCTTTGTAAAGCAAAATCATGGTTCCCGTGCACTTCCCCTTTCAACTTTCCACCGAAGCCCAGTACCGCGCCGCCTACGCCCAAAGCGTGGAAAATCCCGAGGACTTCTGGGCCCAGATTGCTAAGCAGTTTGTTTGGCGCAGAAAATGGGACCGCGTCCTCACGTGGAACTTCAAAGACCCTCAGGTTGAGTGGTTTGCAGGGGGAACCTTGAACATTACAGAGAACTGCTTGGACCGCCATTTGGACGCCTTGGGCGATCAACCGGCCTTGGTCTTTGAACCCAACGATCCCACCTCCCCGCACCGGGTATACACCTACCGGGAATTGCACCACCGCGTTATGCAATTTTCCCACGTGCTCAAAAACAACGGAATCCAAAAAGGCGACCGCGTGTGTTTGTACATGGGCATGGTGCCGGAATTGGCCATTGCCGTTTTGGCGTGTGCCCGCGTGGGCGCGGTCCATTCCGTCATTTTTGGCGGATTTTCCGCCCAGTCCATTGCCGACCGCATCCAAGATGCCCAAGCGTCCGCAGTGATTACCCAAGACGCCGCCTTGCGCGGCCCCAAGGTCATTCCCTTAAAAAGCGTCATCGACGATGCCTTGGTGGCGTGCCCGTCCGTTCGCAAAGTCCTGGTCCTCAACCATGCCCACCAACCGATTTGCATGCTCAAAGGCCGAGATTCCTGGTGGGCCGACGAAGTTCAGCGTGTGGAGGATCAAGGAAATCCGTTTTTTCCGGCCGAAGAAATGGCCGCCGAGGACCTGCTTTTCATATTGTACACGTCGGGGTCCACCGGTAAGCCCAAAGGCGTTGTTCACACCTGCGCGGGGTATTTGGTTTGGGCCACCTACACCTTTGTAAACGTCTTCCAGTACCAACCGGGCTGGGTGCACTTTTGTACCGCAGACATCGGGTGGATCACCGGCCATACCTACTTGCTCTACGGCCCGCTCAGTGCAGGAGCCACCACCGTGATGTTTGAAGGCATTCCCACCTGGCCCGACGCCGGTCGCCTCTGGGACGTGGTGGACAAGCACAGTGTCAATCTGCTGTACACAGCGCCAACCGCCATCCGCAGCCTTATGGCGTTTGGTACGTCCCCTTTGGAGGGCAAACGCTTGGACACGCTGAAGGTCTTGGGAACCGTGGGAGAACCCATCAACCAAGAGGCCTGGCATTGGTACGACGACAACATTGGTCGGGGCACTTGTCCCATTGTGGATACGTGGTGGCAAACCGAAACGGGCGGAATTCTGATTAGCAACCTAGCCGGTGTTACCCCAGGAAAACCAACGTACGCCACCTTTCCGCTGCCCGGGATTCAACCGGTTTTGGTGGACGAAGCCGGCAACGAGGTTTTTGGGGAGGGGTCGGGCAATTTGTGCATCCGGTTCCCCTGGCCGGGCATGCTGCGCACCACCTACGGCGACCACGAACGGTGCCGCCAAACGTATTTTTCCACCTATCCAGACCTGTACTTTACCGGAGACGGCTGCCTTCGAGACAGCGAAGGCCGCTACCGCATCACCGGCCGGGTGGACGACGTTCTCAATGTTTCCGGCCACCGCATTGGCACCGCGGAAGTAGAAAACGCCATCAACCGGCACACCGGGGTGGTGGAAAGCGCCGTAGTGGGCTATCCGCACGACGTCAAGGGCCAAGGAATTTATGCCTTTGTGCACTTCAACGGTATCCACGAGGACGAAGACCTCACCCGCCAAGACATTCACCTAACGGTTTCCCGCATCATTGGACCGTTGGCCAAGCCCGACAAAATTCAATTCGTCGACGGTCTGCCCAAAACCCGTTCGGGCAAGATCATGCGCCGGATTTTGCGAAAAATCGCGGAAGGAGAGGAGTCCCAATTCGGGGATACCACCACCTTGCTTGATCCGGGCGTGGTTGAAGCAATCAAGGCCAAAAGGCTTTAGACTTCGGAGGCCGAATCCGTTCGGGGGTCAATAGGCCGGGAACGGCTGTTGAAACCGACTTCTCCTAAAGGCTTTTCTTTAGTTGTTCAAAAGACATTCCAGCAGGCAAACCTTGCGGAAATCGGGCAAATTTTCGTGCTTCTTCGGCCGTGATGTCCTTCAGTCGAAAGGCACCGTGGTCGTAGGCAACGGTAGACTTCACCCACAAAAGATTGAAAGGCACCGTTAAGAAGGCGTAGAGGAGATGGCTGGGCAAGGTAATGTAGGCCAAGGTTCCCAGTTCCTTAACGCCATCGGGATTCCGGGCAAAAACCAAGTCCATGTGCGAAATTTCGGACCGTTTGATTCTTCGCAAAATGCGAAGCTGGCCCTGCACAACGGTTTCTTCAGAGCCCTGTAGGAGGTAAACCCGCTCTGCATCGATGGCAATGAGTTCCCCCGCCACTTTTTCAAATTCCACGTGTACGATGGCGAGCGCACCGCGGGTTCCGTTTTGGACTTGGTTGTGCAAGGGAAGTTGCTTGTATCCCAAGGCCTCTTGCGACGGGATGCACCCCCCTAGAATAGCCACTGCCCCGATTCCAGCAAATGCGCGACAGATACCGACTCGAAAGGAAAATACCTTAGTTTTCATGGCTCAGATTCAAGGGGTTGTTAAACTGCTTGGTGGACCAAAACACCTCTTCCATAGCGGCTTCAATGGCTTTGAACTCGGGGGCCACTTCCCGAAGGTACCGCTCCGGGGTATACACCATTCGGCCCAGTTTGGGGCGGTTTTCGTACCCCAGCCAGCTTTGTCGGGACCACTCCAAGTAGTACCCTTTGGAAGCCAAAAACAAGGCCGCGGGTCCATCGGGCACCTCCCCCTCAAAGCCCTGAATGTAGTGGGTTCCCGGCTGATTCACCCGTGCGCCGCCGTCCGTTGCTTGGTATTCGTTGGCACCAACAAGTGGGGCTTTCGCTTCTAGGTAAATGGGCGTGACGGGGGCATCCAAAACATGGACGGCTACTTGATCCAAACGCCAAGAACCTTGGGCAGCGCGGATGCGGATTCTCAATCGGTCGCCAAATGCCACGTCTGGCAAGGGAAGGGTCTGCGTGTTGGTGGCAATGGGCCCCGTTTCGTGGAACCGGTCTACATACTGCCACCGGCTGTTTCGAGCATCCCAAACCTCCACTTCCAAGCCGCCCAATGCCTTGCCAATGCCGGATTGGAACGACAAGGGATTTAAGGTGTTCGCAGCGCTTTCGGCGCGCGCCAGTTGGCGGACATAGTCCGTCCCCAAATACCCGATGGCGCTGTACATGAGGAACGTGGTCACAAAGGATTGGCGAAAAGCGACCGTGAGGCCCAGCGGTTGGCCGGGTGTGGGGAGGTCGAACTCGAACTCCAGTTCTTCTTTGGTGGCCAAGTTGGTGGGGTCGGTAGGGCGGTGGCGCTCCAAGCCATCTTTGGCGAGGAGGGCTATCCGAAGGTCGCCCTCTGGGCCATGGGCGCAGGCCAGCGGCAAGGAATGGTTGCTCAAATAGAATTGGCCGTCGGTCCCCTGGAGAGCTACTTGTCCCTCGGCAACGGGCACTGCAGCCACCCGCAAGCCTTGAATGACGTGGGTTTCCATGGCTTCGTTCTTAACGGTAACGTTTAGCTTCCCTTCTTTCAACGTCCGAACGCCCAAGTAGTCAATATCCTCGTAGGCCATGGAAGGCATGAGGGCATTGGAAAACCCTTCCGCATCTGCGGTACGAACGTCGTTGGCTACATCGTCGTCCAGGTAAAAGGTGGGACAGGAGCCAAAACACGCTTTTTCCACGGTGAAACAGATGATTCCCAAAGCCGCGTCTGCTATCAACAGAACCGTAGTGGACGCTACGCGCATGGAAGAGTTCGAAGGGAGAGGTCGGTTGGTTTCAAAGAGAGCCACGTCTTTCCAAGCGACCGAATCCACGGAACCGATTAATTTTCGGTTGAGTCCGTAGTGAAACGCCGTCCCCAACACCAGTTCCCGATCCTGGTCCAACGACCATTCCCCCGGAAACAAGAGGACGTCCCCGGTTTTTAAGTGGGCCTTTAGAAAGGGAGAACCCGTCGGGCTGGATTCCGGTAGCCTTGCCGAAGGTTGGAAGTTGGTGGCCTTGGGCATCGCTACCTTGGTTTCCAATGCCGGATAGGCCTCAAAAAGGGCATCGGCGTTTGGGTAGGTCTTTTTGTAGTCCGACCACAACCGTCCGTTGGCTACGGAGCAACCGGTCAAAAGCGCTGCCCCAAAAAGCAGCAGAATGGGTCCCTTTTTCATGAGAGGCGAGAAGAATGCATTAGAATTCCGAAGATACCTCCTTTGCCGTGGAGTCGTTTTCGAATAAGTCGTAAAGTTTCCTTAGGATTTTGCAGTTTTTGCAAAAATCAGCGCGAAGAGGCAAACCTCGTGCGACGAAGGAGGGTTCAAGGAAAACGTTCTATATTTGACGCTTATCTAAAAAAAACCGAACATGCGTACAATGAAAGTAGGAGCGATGCTCTTGGTTACGGCCCTGATTGCCGGCTGCTCCAGCCAGGAGGCACCGGTACCCGTGGTATTGGAAAACTTGGAATTCCACATGGAAGGTCCCTTGTTCGAAGGCTCCAATCCGTCTCAAGTAGTGGTTGAATTGGACTTGCCTACGCTCTTGGGAGACAAATACCAAGAAGGCATGACCTTGAGCGACGCCCATTTGACGTCGGTGGAGGTAACTGCAGCCGATTCGTTGGGTCTGGTAAAATCCTTCGTGTTGAGCTTGGCCAGCGACGATCCCAAGGTCGGCATGGTAGAAGCCGCATTTTTGAATCCCTTGGTAGCCGGGGTGGACCCCGTTCAACTGAACGTTTCCGAAGAAGCAAAGTTGGGCGATTTCTTCAAGGGCACCTCTTTTTATTTGGTCTTGGACGCCGACTTGGCCCAAGATTTTATGGGCAACCGCACGTTCAAGGTGCGCGCTTCTTTTGACGTTAATCCTAACTAATTTCCCTCTTAATTTCTTTATCTGCCATGAAAAAATTTCTCTTGATTTTAAGCGTTGCCGTACTGGGTTTGAGCCAAGTCGGTTTTGAACAACAAGCCGATGCGGGAGACCGTCTATTGGGTGTGTGGGAACCGAGCAACGGACGCGCTCGGGTGAAAATTGAAAAAATTGGAGCCAAGTACTACGGAAAAATTGTGTGGTTGATTGAGCCCATCGACCCCGAAACCAAGTTGCCCAAGACCGACAAAAACAACCCCGATCCAGCGTTGAAAAGCGCCCCACTAAAGGGCTACCGCATGCTGAAGGATTTTGTGTACACCGGCAAGGATACCTGGACCGAAGGCACCATCTACGATCCCTTGAATGGCAGTACCTACAGCTGCACCATTAAAATGAAGGACAACAACACCTTGGATATCCGCGGCTACATCGGTGTTCAGGCCTTGGGCCGTACCGACGTATGGAAGCGCCTGGTCGTCCAAACTCCTGCAAAGAAATGAGCGCGCGTCTATTTGGATTTTTGGTGGCCGCTGCGCTCGCTGGTAATACCGCTTTTGCGCAAACCGACACCACAGAAGAGGAGTACGACTATTCCAATGTCGGTTTTGCAGATGCAGGCGCCAAGCGTTTTTGCAGTCCCAAGATCGAAGGTTTGAGCCCTGCCAAGTTGATTTCCATTGGCTACGACTTTCAGGCGCCTTACTCGGTTCAGGCTGGAGCCCTTACCAACCCAACGGTTGCGGGAAATTCCCCCTTTGCTGCGGAGAACGCCACCACCCGGAGCACGGACGGTCTGCGTCTGGCTTGCAACATTCCGGTGGTTTCTAAAACCTACTTGGTGTGGCAAATGGGCGCCAACTACTGGAACACCCAGTACCGTTTTACGGACCCGGACAATTTGACCAATCCGTTGAATCAAACCTTGTCCCAACACGGACTGCGCACGGCGGGAATCAACACGACAGTCTTCAAACCTTTGAGTCAGAAGTCGTTCGTATTGTTCCAAGGATCGTCGGATATGAGTGGCACCTACGGACTTTCCCTGCAACCCGCTCGCTACCTGAAGTACTCGGCAGCCTTGATTTACGGCCGACGTCCTTCGGAGAAGAAGCAATGGGGCGTTGGGGTGGCGCGGACCTACCGCGTAGGCGAGCTCAACTACATTCCGGTGGTTCTTTACAACGCCACCGATGCCCGCAACAAGTGGGGCGTCGAGATGCTCTTCCCAGCCCGCGCGCACGTTCGGTACGCGGTGAATCCCCGAAACCTGCTTTTTGCCGGCTTTGAGTTGGAAGGGCAGTCTTACCGTTTGTGGAAAAATCCAGATTCTGCACCCAGTGCAGCATTTGACCTTCGCGGAGAGGAATGGGAGATCCGACGCGGCGAAATTCGTGCCCGGGTGATGTACGAATGCTCTTTGAAGAATTTCGTATGGATGTCTTTGCAAGCCGGCTACCGCATCAATTACCGCTACGAAGTGGATCGGTTGGTCGACGGCGACGAAATTTACCGGGCCTTCGGTTTGCTGCGCGACGATCCCTACGCCTTGAGCAACTCGTTGGGCAATCCGTTTTACATCAATTTGAGTTTCAATCTGGTTAGTCCTTGATGCGTGCCCATTGCACGCGCACCGAACTTTAGTTAAATGGGTTGAGCGGAGGAATTCACGCTCGAAATCCTGAAACCGCGCCGGCAACGGCGCGGTTTTTTTGTGCATGTGCTTCCTGGATTTAGACTTGTTCGCGACTAGAACAAGGATTCTGATTCATGCAAAACTCCTGCGCCGGTATCGGTTTTGGGCGAACGGGTTCCTACAGCCCGAGGTAAATAAACGTATTAACACTCAGGCTTTTGGGTGCAATATTCAAGGCGGTGCCGGATCCGCCCGAAGAAACGGTTACGGTGTGCGTATGCGAACCGTCGGTACCCGTGGAGAAACCGGGGATGTCCACGGAATGGGTGTGGTCGCCGTTGTAATCGATGATCAAGGACGATTGGTTCAGGGTCCAAGGTCCTGCCTGAAGCCCACCAACTTGCGTACCGGAACCGTTGGTCCAAGTACCGCCAAATGTGTACCCCGTATGGTTGTGATTTCCATTGGTGCTGGTGTTCACCGGACTGGGGTCCACCCAGTGGGTGTGGCCGCCCGAAGAAGCGGTGGTTGCGCTCGGTAGGTTGTAGGAAGGCAGATTGGCTTGCGAAAGAGTGCGTTCGTTGCTGCCGGAAACGCTGCCGAGGGTGGTGCCGTTTTGAACCAGAAAAGCATCGGTGGCGTTGGGTAAGTTGCTGCCAATGCCCAAGGCCGTGGCTTGCGTTTGTTGCGATGCCGTCAAGGTCGATTTGGCCCTGCCATCCAGTTTTACCCACCCGCTGTGGTCAGCGGTTTGAATGCCCGTCTTGACGTCGCCGTAACTGGGGGAGGCCAGAGGGACCCAAGAGGTTCCGTTGCTGTATTCCAGGGTACCGGACGTGGTGTACCGAAGCGCTCCTGCGCCGGCCGTGCCCGCCGCTGCCGTGGTGGTGCCCAATCCCAAGTATCCGGCTCCGGGGTTGGTGGTACTGGTGGGATTGGTTCTTAAATCCAGCTTTGCGTTGGGTGTGGTGGTTCCGATGCCCACATTTCCGCCCACATTGATAAACACCCGGGAAGTGAAACTTCCGCCGTTTCGTTCCGTGATGCTGAAATTTTTGGTACCGTTGGCGGCATGATCTTGGAGGAACAGCCATTCGTCAATGCGAAAGGAGGTTCGTTTGCTGGTGGCGTGGGTGGTCGGTAAAATGTGCACGGAATTGGGATACTCGTCGCTTCCGCTGGATACCACCAAGGTGTTCAAGGTGGGACCGGTGCTCAATACAACGTTGCCTGTTCCGGTGGCGGTGGTGGTGCCGGTGCCGCCGTTGGCCACGGGCAAGGTGCCGTCTGTGGAGTTGATTACGTAGATCCACGCGCTGCCGTCGTAGTAGTAAAGTCCTTTGGTGCCGTCGGTTTGGTACACCATCAGTCCTGCTGCGGGGGTGGCGATTGCGCTGCGTTCTGAAGCGGTTACCCGGGGCGGTAAAAATCCTTTGGCATTGGTCGACGGACTTGCGTCTATTTGCAATCGGGCCGAAGCATTGGGACTCGTGGTGCCAATGCCCACTTGGGCATGCGCCAACGAAAAAACGCCGAAGAGCATCGCTAAGGCGTAAATACTAGGTTTGATGGGACCCATGGTGCAATAAATTATTCGTTTAAGCTAAAATACGGTCTCTTTGGTTTCAATTTTCTAACTCCGCGAAAAGTCTACTTACCGATGCAAAACCGGCTAAAAATCGAGCTTAAGAGGTCATCGGCCACCACTTGGCCGGTGATGGAGCCCAGGTGCCGGAGTGCGTCGCGCAGGTCCACGGCCACCAATTCCCCGCTCAGGCCGGCGCGCAAGGCGGACTCGGCTTGGTGGAGGCTGTCTGC
>JBIIBX010000098.1:0-5973 GCA_044239185.1 Schleiferiaceae bacterium
CATACCGGGATGGTAAAGACCTGATTTCCGCCCGACGTGAGAGTGTACGTTTTGGTCCGAGCGCCCGTCACCAGAGTTACAAAATGGTACGGTGGGGCATTGAAACTGGTCGACCATCCGTCGCTAAATTGGTCGGTAAGGGTTAAGGTGTAGTTGCACCCGTTGGTACAACCGGGCATACTCAAAGAGTCCGGTCCATACCACGAACTTGCCCCCGTTACCGGACCGCACGAATCTTTGACATAAAAATCGTAGGTAGTGAATGCCGTGAGCCCCGTAACAATATGGGGTTTGGTGGGAGCATAAACGCGGGTACCGGTGCCTCGAGCAAAACCTTTTGGCCCGTACTCAATTACGCCGGACGTGGCGGTACCGGTCCAGTTGACCGACACCGTGGTGGGTCCTGTAGCGGTAAGGGCCATTGCCGTTGGTTTGGGGCATAATGGGGTTTCGTGGATATCAATTTGGTCAATGGCTACCGCTGAATTGAATCCATTCGCAGTACGCGTAGCGGTAAAGCGCAATTTAATTGTGGCGTTGTTGTATCCCGCAAGAGAAACCAAGTGCTCTGTCCAGGGTGCTGCCTTGGAAGTCTGAGAAGCGCCCGTAAGGGTCAAGATGGGCGTCCAGGTAACGCCATTTGTGGTTGCCTCCACCACCAAAGAGACAATGTTGTTTCCAAATCGGTGGCTGAAAAAGCTCAACTCCCCAACATTTAGAGGGGTCAAATTGATCCAGGGTGTAATAATTCGGGTGAAATTGCCTCCTAACCCAAAGGGTACCGCTGCGTACATAAACTTACCAGCGGGTCCGGTAGCACCTAATGCCGGACCGGATTGAGCGGGCACGGTTAAACCTACCCAGGGGGTAAAAAAGTAATTGGTCGTGTCGGTACGGGTCCAGCAGGGAGCCATTTTTCCGGGCTGATTCGAAAATCCCGTGGTTGGAATCCATTGAGGACCATCAAAGGACTCGGCCCAGGGGGCCTGAACGGTTCCGCAGGCCGTAGTCACAACAAGGGGTCCTTCCCAGTTGGAAAACGTAGATCCACAAATTCGCCGAACAAAGACGGAATACGACGTACTCGGGCTCAAACCGGTAATGGTATACGGCCGAACAGAGGTAGTAACGGTAGAGGCCGATCCGGGCGTGTGCCCTATAGGACCATACGAAACCTGGTAATTCCCCGCCGTACCCAACCAATTGATGGTTACCGAGGTGGTTGTGCTTGCAGTAGTGGTTAAGGAAGATGCTTGCGGACAGGAAGGCTGCTCGTGGATATCAAGATCGTCAATGGCCACTTGGGCGTTGAATGCGGGTATTGCTTGCCGGGAAGCTACGAACCGCAATTTAATGGTATCGTCCTGAAAGGCCGCAAGACTGACAATGGCCTTTAACCACGGATCCGAATTGGCATTTTGTTGCTGGCCCGTGGCGCTCCATACCTGGGACCACTGCAGCCCGTTAAAAACTTCCAACGTCAATCCGGTAATGTCTGCTCCGTACATGTGGTACCAAAAAGAAACCTCCGGGGTATCCAAAGGAACGGTGCTTAGGGCAGGAGTAACTACATCGGCAAAAAGGGTTGCTCCCAACGTGCTGGTCACTACCGAGACCAGGTATTTTCCGGTACCGGTAGTGTGATCTGCCGAAGGACCCGTCAAAGTGTTTGGAAAGCCTTGAGGCCCCGGGGTCATGTAATACCCTTGAACCGTAGACCGGTTCCAGCAGGGAGCCACCGTGCCCGGAGCAATTCCAATGCCTACGGCAAAGTCGGTTCCATCAAAATCCTCAAAAAAGGGAGTGCCTATGGGAGCACAGTCGGTTGTAAACTGCAAGGGTCCTACCCACTGACTTACGGATCCAGAACACGAATCTTTCACATAAACCGAATACGTGGTGGAGGGATTCAAGCCCCCTAAAACAAAGGGATTGGAATTGGCAACCACCCGGGTGCCCCCTGTGGGCGGAATTCCCAAAAGCCCGTACCGAACCACCCAAGGAGCGGAACCTCCTGCAACCCAAGAAAGTGTAGCTGTATTCGAAGTTGTACCTACAACCGAAACCTGTTGCGGTTTAGGACATGGGGGAGCTTGCTTTACCGCAATGTCGTCCAAAGCCCATTGCGCAAATGTGGATGTCTGGGTGTTTCTTCCCGCTATGAATCGAACAAAAACGGTGTCCCCAATCCAAGCTGTAAGCGGGATGTTGTATTCCGACCAGGGAGACGACTGCGAAGCATTTTGTTGTCCGCTCAATAACAACACCGTGGTCCAAGTGGTCACCGCTGCTTTCGTTTCTTTCACCTGCACCTCCAGGTTGGCCAAATCTTGACCAAAACCGTGTACCCAAAAAGTAAGTTCGGGCTGCGTGAGACCCGCCAATGACAAGGCTGGGGTACGCAAATTGGTGGTTAAGTTAGCGGGGTTGAACGCAGTGTTGTAGGCCGACATAAATTTTCCACCGCCGGTGTGATCCCCAATGGGACCGGTCAGTTGGTTGTTTTGAAAAGGCGGGGCGGGATTCCACTGGTAACCCGTTGCCGTCGGGGTACGAGACCAGCAATTCGAAATCACTCCGGGTTGGTTGAATGCGGTTGGACGAAGGAAACTTCCGTTGTCAAAATTCTCGGACCACGGGGTTTGCACCACGCCACAAAGAGTCGTGGCCGTAAATACCTTGGTCCAAACAGAATAATTGGTGGGACCACAGCTGTCCCGCACATAAAAATCGTAGGCGGTTGCTGGGCTTAGGCCTGTTGCGGTAAATGCAGCCGTAGGAGCCGAACGGATCAAACCCGAACCCAACGCGAATCCAGAAGTACCGTATTGTACCTGCCAACCCGATGCGCCCAGTTGGGTCCATGCGATGGAAATACTGGATGTTGTGGCGGTTCCCAGAGTAGGAGTATTGGGAGGCAGACAGGTCCGTACGCTGTCCAGACGAATATCGTCGATGGCCATGTCTGATACGGGGGAAGAAGCAAAGGTCTTGGTACCGGTGAAGCGCAAGCGGATAGTATCCCCCGCAAAGGCATTCATTGAAACGGTGTGCTCGGTCCAAGGGTCCGACTTCGATGTTTGTAAAAAGCCTGATAAAGTCGTAACGTTGATCCAAGGCCCATTTGGAAAGCGCTGGGCCTGCACCTGCAATCCGCTAATCGCGGACCCGTACCGGTGCGAAGCAAATTTCAACTGCGCCGTCAACAACGTATTCATGGATATCCAAGGAGTCAAAATGCTCGTCGTAAGTCCATTTCCCCCGTTGCGCGACTCGGTGTGCAAGTAACGGGTACCCGTGGACGAATTGTCAAAGGCCGGACCTGTAAAGGAGGTTGACGTAGCACTCCCGTTTACGCGCCAGTAAAAAGTGGATGTGTCTCCTTGGCTCCAGCATGGATCCAAGATCCCCACCGCCTGGTTGTTTGGACTGGGGAACCAATTCAACGACTCAAAATCTTCCAAATACGGCGCGGTCAGTATAGCGCACGGCACCGAGGCGGTGGTGGCCAACAAAGGTCCCACCCACAGGCCGGTGTCTCCTGGAGCACAAATGTCCCGAACCCAGACCAAATAATCCGTTAGGGGCTGCAATCCGGTGATGGAATCCGTTAACTGGGCATTGTTCTTGGTCCAGTAGGTTGCCTGTGCCAGGGCTCGGCTGTACCGAATCTGGCGCTGTACAGGCGATGCATTTGGGGATGTCCACTGAAGGCCCAACGATTGCATGCGGGCATACGTCAAAGTGGGCAAAGAGGGCGTGGAACAGGTCGCGCTTCCAAACTCATCTGCACCGATATCCGGTGCCGTGCCACTTCGGGGCTGCTGCTCAAAATCAACAAACGTACCGACGGGGACAGCAATTCCATTGGGTACCGAACTCCAGGTACGCAAGGTGCTCTCGGACATCAACGGGTCTGCAAATACCGAATTGGCGTCCAATCCAGTTGCCGTCTGCCAAGCGGAAAGCGTTGTGTAATTGGTGCCGTTGAAACGGAAAGACGTACCCGAATGCGGAGCATAATGCACGTTGTGGCTCATGCTCGAAAACACGTTTGAAGCGGTGGCCCCGGTAACCGTAACCGCTACCGCGACCGAGCCCCCGTAACTTACCCCCAAGTTGTTTCGGTACTGAATTTGAGACACATTGGCCGGAAGTCCGACAACCGAAAAAATTGCACTCGCCGTAGACGAACCCAACCCCTTGTCTATGCGAACGCTGTTGTGGAAAAAGTGAACCCGGCGGGTATTGAAGGCATACATACCTACATTGCTTCCTGCACCGTTCGGAATGTGGATGGCATTGTTTTCGATTGTCACAATCGGGGACGTGGCGGTGCCAAATGTGCTGAGCATGATCCCGTAGCCTCCGTTGGATCCGATAACACGAATTTTATTGCGCCGAATGACCGCCCATCCCGAGGGCGTAGTGGTGCTTCCTTGAAGCATCAAACCCCGTTGAGAAGCTGCACTGTTGGAGGTCGTACGAATGGTGTTGTCTTCGAAGAGCAAAGAATCCGTCGAATAAAACCAACTGCCTGATAAACTTTGGTTGACAAATCGGCATTTTTGGACCTGAATATTTCGAGGTACCGACGCTGCGCTGGTGCTGAATGGGATGTAAATACCCATGGAAGAACCGGAAACCTGGACGTCGTAAAAAGAGATGGACCGAAGAAAGCCGGGGATTGTGGCAAATACCACGGCTGCATTGGTGGAAGAAACCGTGAGTGCCGGTGCAGACAAAATGCACTTGGAAAAACGCACAAATCCGGTGGATGTTGCTGCTGAAGTTCCACCCAAGAGTTCTACCACCCTGTGTGTGGGAATGGTTCCCGTAGACTGGATAACCAAATTGCGGAAGTCCACATACCGCACCCCGCTGAGTTGAAGCGCGTAAAGCGGAACACCGCTGGTGGTGATCTGTGCAGGAGCAACGCCCTTCAGGGTGTCCAACAGAAATCGAACCCGCTTGGTCGGACCTGTTCCCGCGATGGACCCAATGCTCACCGAAGGGTGGGAAGTACCGGGGGCAAGCAAAATGGATACCGGAGCACTCACCCCCTGCGTGGTCAACGCCGTCACGGCCGCCTGCAAGGTGGTGAAATTGGTGGAACCGCTCCCCGTAGGATCCACGGTGTAGGTTCCACTCATCTGCGCGTTGGCACCCCAACCCGCAGCAAGAAACAAAAGAAAAATTCCGGTGCGACGCAAGACTTCCATCATAAAGCCAAAGGTCGCACCGGAATCCTTGTCGAGCAAGTCCGCTCTATTCTATGCAGACGACGCCCAATGTTTCGCTTCCTTCGGTTGAGCGAATGACCAGGCGGTAATTCCCTGCCGCCCAGTTTCGGGTGGAAATGCGCCAGCCCCCTTCCATTTCGGGTGCCGGACGGAGGCCCTCAACTACCTTCCTTCCCAAGGCGTCAAACACATCCAAGACCGAACTCGATGCGGCAAGACCTCCCCCACTTTGCACCAACAAAACATCTCCAGGAACAAAGGGATTGGGATAGACCAAAGACTTGTTTGCAACGCCATTTTCCAATCCCGCTTGGTTCAAACGAATGGAAATGGTGTCGGAAAGACCGCAAGAATTGGTAACAATGAGGGTTACGATGTAGCTCAAACTGGGGACCCCATAAATGTGCTGAATAAAATTCGCACCGTTGCTGGACGAACCGTCGCCCCAGAACCACTGGTACTGCGAAGCACCCACGCTGCCGGTTGCATCAAACTGAACCGTCATACCGCCTCCGTTGGAACTCACAATGAAGAACGTGAAGGCCGCCGTTGGCTTTGTGCACACCTGAATGGTTTGGGAAGTCGTTGCCGAATCTCCACAGGCATTCACAGCAATCAAGGTGACCGTGTAATTTCCTCCAGCCAGGTAGGTGACCGACGGGGCAGCTCCGGAACCTGTGGTGCTGTTGCCAAAGTCCCAATAATACATCGTGGCATTGGGTGCATTTGC
>JBIIBX010000100.1:0-5903 GCA_044239185.1 Schleiferiaceae bacterium
ACGCTTTGGGGTGTGCTCTTTCGTGAAGACCGCAGCAAAAATGCTCAGGCCTTGCTGGAGTTAGAGCTGCGCCCCAAGGATCGAGAATCCATTTTGTTGGACCTCAAACCCCAGGATTATGTCGACGGCCCGCGGGCGGACACCTTGTACGGCGGCGCAGACCTGTGGATTTTTGGCAAAATTGTAAAGGAAAAAGAAGTATCCTTTAAAATAACACACCATGAAAAGTCCCATCACAGGCAAGGAAATGAAATTGGTCAAGGAGCGTCGTGAAATGACATTCCGGAAGGAAAACTTCGAAATTGTTTACCACTACTACCAATGCGAGGACAGCGGAGAATCGTTCACCACCACCGCATTGGATGAAGTGAACATGAATCAGGTATATCACCAATACCGTGAAAGATTCCACATCCCTTTTCCCGATGAAATTTGCAAGATTCGAGAAAAGTACGGCGTTTCGGCATCCAAGATGTCGCAGATTTTGGGATTCGGCATCAACAGTTACCGCCAGTATGAATCCGGCGATATGCCCAGTATGGCTAACGCCAAATTGATTCAGATGATCCATGATCCCCTAATGTTTCGGGAGATGGTGGAGCTTTGCACATCCCTGGAACCGAAAACAAAACGCAAATACATCGAGAAAGCACAACTCCTTGCAGAGGAAAAGGAGCGAAACACCCCCAGATCCCACGTCCAAGAATACCTTCTGGGCAGCCATGTAGCGGATCGCTATTCCGGATACCGCAATCCAAGCTTAGAAAAGTTCACCGAAATGGTGGTGTTTTTCTCCCACGCTCTATCGCCCTACAAAACCAAGATGAATAAACTCCTGTTCTATGCGGATTTCCTCATGTTTAAGCAGACGTGTTTTTCCATCAGTGGCGTACGCTACGTGGCAATAAACCGAGGCCCGGTACCGGATAATTTTCAAAGCCTATTTGAATTCATCGCGAACGAAAACCATATTGACATTTGCACCACCGAATTTCCAGAAGGCTACAGCGGCGAGCAATTTAAAGGAAGACCCGGCCGGATGTTTCAGCCCGATTTATTTACCGAAAGCGAACGGGAAGTCTTAAACCAAGTGGTCGCCATGTTCAAAGACAAAAGCACCAAGCAAATGGTTGAATTAAGCCATTTGGAGGAAGCCTGGAAGGACAACGAGAAACAAAAAAGGGTCATTCATTACGAGTATGCTTTTGAACTCAAATTGAATTGACAATGGGCCGCCCTGACTTCATTCATCCAAACGAAAAAGATGGGGGGTCCTCCCCTGAAGCCAAATAGCTCAACGCACTTACTTTGATCAAACACCCTCCATTACCTCATTCACGCATAGAAATTTAAATGAAGCCATTGACCGAATAGGAATTCAAAAGAAGGGCGGGATGAACCCCACCCGGATCTGGCCGCGGGCGCAAGCGGGTGGGGGCTGGTTTACGCTCCTTGCGGATGCCGAAACACCCCCAAATTTCACAAAGTGTAAAGTGAAACGCTCACATTTTGTAAAGTGAAAGGTCCACATTTTGTAAAGTGAAATGCTCACATTTTGTAAAATAGGATTATATTTGCCTGATTTTGTATTCATTATGAGCTACCTTCCCCGGATCACAGACGTTGAGCTTGCTCGCAAATTAGAAGCCTCCGGCGCGGTCCTCATCCGCGGGCCAAAAGCATGCGGAAAAACCGAATCCGCTACCCAGCAGGCCAAAAGCGCCATCCACCTAGACCAAGACCAACAAACACGTCTTCTCTACAATACCGCTCCAGAACGCATTCTTTCAGGAGACACACCTCGGTTAATCGACGAATGGCAAACCATCCCCGACGTTTGGAACCGGGTCCGCCGGGAAGTGAACGTACGCAAAAAGAAAGGCCAGTTTATCCTAACCGGATCCGCCCAACCCGAAGAAGATGCCACCATGCACTCCGGCGCAGGGCGCTTTACCATTGTGGACATGCGTACCCTGTCTTGGCAAGAGATGGGGTTGTCTACGGGTGAAATTAAACTGGGGGACCTGCTAATAGGCAAACCGCTGAACGCCCTAGACACTCCAACCGAACTGGAGGCGATTTTGCACGCCATGGCCAAAGGAGGGTTTCCATCGGAAATAGAAAGCACACTGGATCAAGCCACCGAAGTGCACATTGCCTACTTAGAGCTTCTGGCAGAAGTAGACTTAGGACGCGTATCCAAATTTCCACGGGACCCCCAAAAGGTTCGAAACTTGCTTAAATCGCTGGCGCGAAACAGTGCAACCGACGTCGACCTCTCTACCCTCGGAAAAGACATCAAAGCCAACGAAACGGAAGGACTGTCCCGCCCTACGCTCTACAACTACTTGGACGTCCTGAAACGAATGATGCTGGTAGAAGAGCAACCGGCATGGAACACCCATTTGCGGTCAGCGGCTCTCTTACGCAACAAGCCAAAATTGCACCTGGCCGACGTTTGCTTGGCCGTTGCCGCTTTAGGGGCCGACCCCGAGTCGCTCTTGAACAACCTCAAGTTCTCCGGATTTCTATTTGAATCCTTGGTAACCCACGACTTGCGTATCTACAGCCAAGCATTGGGTGCCAACGTCTACCACTACCGCGACTCATCTGGCCTTGAGGTAGATTGCATTGTCCAAAAAAGAAACGACGACTGGTGCGCTTTCGAGATCAAACTGGGAACCAACGAATTGGACAAAGCCGCCGCCAACCTCCTCAAATTGGCCAGCACCTTGGATCCTGGGCGAACAACCCCACCCAAATCCCTGAATATCATCACCGGTACCGGAGTCAGCCACACCCGTGCCGACGGGGTCAATGTCATTTCCTTCGGTTCACTGGGGGTTTGATTTCAGGCCTTTTATAGTCGTTGACACATCCCTCCGCAAATCCACCCCCCACTCCCGGTCGACCCACACAAAAATGCTACCTTTGTACGTTATGTTCAGGATGAACGAATTGACCAAGAAAATCACGTGGACTGCGGTGTGCGGCCTGCTTTTGAGCAGCCCCAACTCCCTGTGGGCACAGGCCACCCACGAATTCGGCCTGAGCGCCGCAGGAACCACCTTCACCGGCGACGTAGGCCCCTACGGACTCTACGCCCCGCAACGCATGGCCTTTGGCGCCTACTACCGCGTCCAAGCCCACCCCCACTACGCCTTCCGGGCCGTCTACCAGCAAGGCCAACTCTACGCCCACGACGCCAACAGCGCCCTGTCCGAACGCCAAAACCGCAACAGCCACTTCCGCAGCCCGTTCTGGGAAGCGTCGGCCCAGGTGGAGATTGACTACGTGCCCCAACGCCTGCGCACCAGCAAAGGACAAACCACCCTCTACCTCTTTGGAGGCGCGGGAATCATGGGATTCAACCCCCAGGCCCAGTACCACGGCGTCTGGACGGACCTCCAGCCCTTGGGCACCGAAGGCCAAGGCACCCCCCTCTCCAACGCCGCCCCCTACGCCCGCACCGCCGCCATCCTGCCCGTGGGGATGGGCGTGCGCTACCGCCTGGGAGACCTCCTCACCGTGGGCGCCGAAGCCGGCTGGCGCATCACCAGCACGGACTACCTGGACGACGTCTCCGGCCTCTACGTAGACGCCAAAGCCCTTGCCACCTACAACGGAGCCGCCGCCGGAGCCCTGTCCGACCCCTCCCTGATCCCTTCCAACCGCGCCGGTCGTCCCCGGGGCAATCCCCAAACCCTGGACACCTACGCCACGGGCGGAATTTACGTGGGGCTGCACCTGGAAACCTTCCTGGAGCGCTGCGCGTCCTTCTTGTACCAATAAACCGAAAAAGCAGCCCGCAACCCGCACCCTCCCACCAGACAAAGCCCACCGCACCCTTCCCGCACCCCCTTCCCAAGCAACCTCTGCCCGCCAAACCGCATCTATACCCAGCATGTCCTCTGTACCCCGTTCCGAACTGCCCCAACACGTAGCCATCATCATGGACGGCAACGGCCGCTGGGCCAAAAAGCAAGGACTGCTCACGCGGGTACGGGGCCACGAGTCGGGAGTAGAAGCCCTGCGCAGAACCGCCACCGCCGCGGCCGAAATGGGAATCAAGTACCTCACGGTGTACGCTTTTTCGTCGGAAAACTGGGCCCGCCCCAAAATGGAAGTGGACGCCCTTATGGCCATTCTGGTAAGCGCCCTCCACAAGGAACTGCCCACCCTCCAGAACAACCGCATCAAACTGCACGCCATTGGCCGCCTGCACGACCTTCCCGCCTCCTGCCAGCGCCAGCTGCAAGAAGTCATGGACGCCACCGCCGCCAACGACCGCATGACCCTCACCCTCGCCCTCAGCTACGGCAGCCGCGAGGAACTGGTGGACGCCTTCCGCCAAGTGGCCGCAGAAGCCGCCGCCGGACGCCTCCAGCCCAACGCCATCGACGGACAGGCCGTGGAACGCTTTTTGTACACCGCCGGCATGCCAGACCCCGACCTCGTCATCCGCACCTCCGGCGAACAACGCATTTCCAACTTCCTGCTCTGGCAGATTTCCTACGCCGAACTCTTTTTCACGCCCGTTTTGTGGCCCGACTTTGACCGCCCCCACCTGGAAGAAGCCCTGGCGGCCTACGCCGGACGCGAACGCCGCAAGGGCCTGACCTCCGAACAAGTGACCCGCAAACCGTCGGTCGCCTAATAGAATCTGCTGTGCTCCCCACCTGCTCCTCTGCCCCCCTCTCCGCCTCCCGCTTTGCTTCGCTGCGCGTGGTCCTGGCCGTGCTGGCCCTTGTTTTTGCTCCCGCCCTCTGGGCCCAAGGCACCATTGGCCCCACCACCGCCAACTACGTTCCCGGCATGGAATACGAAATTGGCGGCATCCTGGTCACCGGCGCAGACCAGCTGGACCCCACCGTCATCCAACTCCTGAGCGGCCTAACCGTTGGAGACCGCCTCACCCTCCCCGGCGAGAAAGTCACCAACGCCGTCAAAACCCTCTGGAACCAAAAACTGTTCGACAACGTCCAGATCTACGTGCACGAACGCCAAGGAGACCTGATCTTCCTGACCATCGCCCTGCAACCCCTGCCCAAACTGTCCAAATTTTACTTCACCGGCCTCACCAAACCCCAGCAAGACGCTGTGCGCGAGCTCATCCAGCTCCAACGAGGCGCCGTGGTCTCGGAAAACCTCAAAGTCACCGCCGCCAACAAAATCACCAAGCGCTACGTGGAAAAGGGCTACCCAGACTGCCGCGTGGCCGTCACCCAGGTGGTAGACTCCAGCGCCACAGACAAAGTCATTTTGGGCTTTGACGTCACCCTGGGCGTGCGGCTCCGCATCGCCTCCATCGACTTCGAAGGGAACCCATCCTTCCCCGACGCCAAGCTCCGCTCCAAGTTCAAGGACACCCACCAACACGCCGCGTGGAACATCTTCCAGTCGTCCAAACTGCTGGCAGACAAGTACGCCGACGACCAGCGCAAACTCGTCGCCTTTTACAACACCAAAGGCTTCCGCGACGCCCGCGTCGTTAAAGACTCCTCCTACCGCACCGACGAAGGCCTCCACCTGAAAATCACCCTCGAAGAAGGCCGTCCCTACTACTTCCGGAACATTTCCTTTGTGGGCAACGCCGAATACCCCACGGACGTGCTGGAAGCCATTCTTCGCATCCAAAAAGGCGAACGCTACGACGCCAAACGCCTCTACGAACGCGTGAACGGAGACCCCAACTCCAACGACGTCTCCTCGCTCTACCTCAACAACGGCTACCTGTTCTCCAACGTGATGCCCGTGGAAACCCGCGTGGAAAACGACTCCATCGACCTGGAAATCCGCATCCGCGAGGGCCGTCCCGCCACCATCAACAAGGTCACCGTCATCGGCAACGACCGCACCAACGACCACGTGGTGTACCGCGAAATCCGCACCCGCCCGGGAGA
>JBIIBX010000018.1:0-15515 GCA_044239185.1 Schleiferiaceae bacterium
CGGGAAGGGATCAAGCATTTCCCACCCCAGCCATTTGTATCCTTTCCAAAGCAATCCCATGGTCTCGATTCCCGTTAATCGTTGGCAATTTAACAATTCCGACGGGGTGCAAAACTTTTGCGAATCTGAAAAATCAACGTATATTTGCCGCCCCAACGGGAGGTCCGGTAGCTCAGTTGGTAGAGCAAAGGACTGAAAATCCTTGTGTCGACGGTTCGATTCCGCCCCGGACCACTTCCCATCCAGACCCCGCCTTGGCGGGGTCTGTTCGTTTACGGCCTTACCTCGGCGTAGCGGGCATCCGTCAAAACCGGGCGCCAACCCCGCCGTCAACGCGCCAAGTAATAACCATCCGTCGTATCTTTGTGCCATGGAAATCAAGTGCCCCAAATGCGGTGTTTGGACGGAAAATCATCCGTCTTTGTGTACCTCCTGCGGATACAGTTTCCAGGCGGCCAAAGAAAAGCGCGCCGAGGCCCATCCGCAGTTCGCGGCTCCGGGCCCTCCCAAATTCGAATTCCCCATGCTGCACCTGAACCCCAACGACCCTTGGTACACCCGCGCCGGAAAACGGATGGTTTATGCCGTTCAAATGGTGGTCATGGCGGCTGCTGGAGGCATGGCCTGGATGGCCTACTGGATTGCGGTCTAACCCACACGGGCTCCCTCCTGTGATTTTTGTGGCTAAACAGACGTTTGCCGCTGGCAATGCGCTTCTTCCATTTGTGGCGGGCGCTTGGGCCCTCTTTTTATTCCACCAAATAGGCCTGGCGGTTTGGGGCAAAACCTGGGTCGTTTTGGACAGCTTTTTGGATCCGACTTTGGCGGTACCCGTGATGGTAGGAACGCCGTTGCTTTTCATTCGGGACGTTTTTCGGAAGAACTTCCCCCTTCACCCCGCTCTCGTTTGGGGATTTGCCGGGATCCTTGGCGTGGTTTTTGAAGCCTGGATTCCCTCGTTCGACCCCCGGTTTACCGCCGACCCATGGGATGCTTTGGCCTACGGGGCAGGTGCGCTTCTCACGAACATAGCGGTCGGAAATGTGTTACCTTTGCAAACCCAATTAAACGACCATGAATCAACCCGTTAAAGGCTTTAGCAAGTGGACCAAAGAGGGCAAAATCGAATGGATTGCCCAATCCCATTTTGCTCAACCCGATGCCGCCGTTGCCACCTTCAAACAGTATTGGCACTCGGATGCGGTGTTGCAAAAAAAGCACGACGAGTTCATCGAAAATACCGTCAGCAACTACTTTCTACCGCTGGGCGTTGCTCCCAATTTCCTGATCAACGGGAAGTTTTACACCATTCCCATGGCCATCGAAGAAAGCTCGGTGGTGGCCGCAGCGGCGAAAGCCGCCCAGTTTTGGATGGACCGCGGCGGTTTCAAGGCCGAAGTCTTGTCTTCCACCAAGATTGGACACGTGCATTTCCTGTACCACGGAGATGCTGCCGTTTTGAAAGAGGCCTTTGCGTCTTTGCAGCCCCTGCTCCTTCGGGATACCGACCGACTGACCGCCAATATGCAAGCACGCGGAGGCGGCATTTTGGAAACGCGGTTGGTGGACAAATCCGCCGACTTGGAGAACTACTTCCAGCTGGAGGTTCGGTTCGAAACCAAAGACTCCATGGGGGCCAACTTTATCAATTCCTGCCTGGAACAGATGGCCAAGACGCTCAAAGCCCATGTGGGAGAGAGCGAGGTGGAGGTCATTATGTGCATTTTAAGCAACTACACCCCGGAGTGCCTTGTGCGTGCGGAGGTGTCTTGCCCGGTGGATGCGTTGGAAGACGGCTCCGGCGTTTTGCCCCAAGAATTTGCGGCCAAGTTTTACCAAGCAGTGCGCATTGCAGAAATTGAACCCTACCGGGCTACCACCCACAACAAGGGCATCATGAACGGGATCGACGCCGTGATTTTGGCCACCGGAAACGACTTTCGGGCCGTCGAGGCCGCATGCCACACCCACGCTTCCCGCGACGGCCAATACCGCAGCCTGACGCATTGCTCCCTGGAGAATGGCCAGTTTCGTTTTTGGATTGAAATTCCCTTATCCCTGGGCGTAGTGGGTGGCTTGACCCAGCTGCATCCCTTGGTGAAGACGTCGCTGGAAATGCTGGGCAAACCCAATGCCCACGAGTTGATGTGCATTGTAGCTGCATCCGGCCTGGCGCAGAACTTTGCCGCCCTTCGCGCTTTAACGACCACAGGTATCCAGAAAGGGCACATGAAAATGCACCTGCTGAATATTTTGAACCAATTGGAGGCGACAGACGAGGAAAAGGCCCACTTTACGGCCTTCTTTGCCGACAAGGTCCCCCACCACGCCGATGTGGTGGCTGCCTTTTGTGCCCACCGCGGCATTCCAGTTCCTGCCGTGACCCATACCCCTTCTTGATGGCGGATGCCGTCCGGTCCTTTTTCGCGCACGGCAAACTGCTGTTGACGTCGGAATACGTGGTTTTGGACGGCGTACCGGCCTTGGCGGTCCCAACGGTGTTGGGCCAGCGGCTGGAGGCGACAGAAGCCGCCGGCTCTTCCTTTTTGCACTGGACCGCGGAGGATTCCGACGGTCGGGTGTGGCTGAACGGTCGTTTGGAGCGTACCGACGGGGAATGGAAAGCGCCGGACGATGCCTTGGAACCGGTGGCCCATCTGCTGAATGCGTCGGAGAAAATCAGCCAGCGCATCCTTCCCGGCGGGCAGGTACGCACGCGGTTGGAATTTCCCTCCAACTACGGGTGGGGGTCGAGCTCTACCCTGATTTCGCTGGTGGCGCAATGGCAGGAAATCGACGCCCTCTCGCTTCATTTTGCCACCCAAAACGGCAGCGGGTACGACGCAATCTGTGCTACGGCAAAGGGGCCAATGTGGTACCGGAAAACGGCGGACCAAACGGCGGAGTGGGAATCTACTTCCCTGGCGCATTGGCCACACGACTCCTTGTATTTGGTGCATTTGGGACACAAACAACGAAGCGCCGCCGACGTGGTGCGGTACCGGGCTTTGACCCCGAGCGAGGCGGATTTGGACGGGATAGAACACGCGGCGCGCGCGCTGTTTGAAGCCACTTCTTTTGACACCTGGGGCCGCGCAGCACGGGTGCACGAAACCCGCACGGCAGCCCTTTTGGGACGGACGCCCATCTCCGAAGGGGCTTTTAAGGACTACCCCCATGCCTGCAAAAGCTTGGGAGCTTGGGGCGGCGATTTTGTCCTTGTGCAAGTGGCAAATGCGTCGGACCTTCATTGGTTCAAAGACCGAGGATTTTCAACTGTACTGCCGTGGAAAGCATCCGTCGTATTGGGTTCTTAGGGCTCTGCCTCCTTGTGTGGGCGGCCTCCTCACCGGTGTGGGCGGAACACCTGGTGGGCGGGGAGATTTGGTACGACTACCTGGGCAACAACCGGTACCGGGTCACGTTGCGGATTTACCGGGACTGCAATTCCTCGGGAGCGACGTTGGACCCGCAGGCGGCCATCACCGCTTTTGACGGGGCGACCGGGCAACAAGTAGCGAACTTTTCTTTTTTGAAGGGACCGACCATTGGCTTGCCCGCCAGCACAGGAAGTCCTTGTTTAGGCGCACCCCCCAATATTTGCACGGAATATGCCGACTACGTGCAGGTGGTCGTATTGCCCCCGCGCACCAACGGCTATGTTTTGAGCCACCAGCGGTGCTGCCGGAACTCGACCATCGACAACCTGCAGAATCCCAGCCAATGGGGCAACACCTTTACAGTACGCATTCCGCCGAACGGGGGCAATGGAAACAGTTCGCCCCGATTTTCCAGCATCCCGCCCATTGTGCTGTGCAACCAAGAAAACCTGGCCATCACCAGCGGGGCAACGGATCCGGACGGGGATTCCCTTCATTACGAATTGTGCCAATTGCTGCATGGCGGGGGCCAAACCAACGGGTCGAATTGCTTGACGTGCCCGGCTCCGGATCCGGCGGCAGCTCCTCCGTATGCCAATGTGTCGTTCTTAGGTCCACAGAGTTTTTCCGCCCCCATCCCCGGGACTCCGGGCATCAGCGTCAACAACTCCACAGGGATGCTGTCGGGCTATTTGACCACCACCGGCCAGTATTCCATCGGAATCTGCGTGAGCGAGTACCGCAACGGGGTATTGTTGAGCACCGTAAGCCGGGACTACCAATTCAACGTAACGGCCTGCGACCCCAACGTTTCCGTGGACATTGTGACGGCCGACGACGACCCCACGTATTTGTGCCTGGGCACCACCATCCCTTTTCGCATGACTTCCACCAACGTGCAGTCGGTGTTGTGGGATTTTGGGGTGGCTGGCACCGGAATGGATACCAGCACCCGGAGAACCCCCATTTTCACCTTTCCGGACACGGGTCGGTACGAGGTACTGCTGATTGGCAACCCGGGGTACCCCTGCGCCGATACCGACGTAGTCGTATTCCAGGTCTATCCGCCGATTGACCCGACCCTCACCCACCAAGGGAGCGGGTGTTTTGACGAGCAGCAGTTTGTTTTCACCGCTACCGGTACGTGGTTTCCCGGCGTCGAATTCTTGTACACCTTCGGGGCGGCGGGGCAAGCCACACTGGACACCTTTGCCGGCCCTTCCCCTCCCCCCATTTCCTTTGCCGCGCCCGGGATTTATCCGGTTCGGGTGCGGATTCGGTCCAAGGGCTGCGAAGCCGTGGCGTGGGACACGGTTTGGGTGGTCCCCAGGCCCCAGTGGTTTCCGCAGTCCGTGGGAGACACGGGGTGCCGTCCTCTGCGCGTGGCTTTTGTGCAAGATTCGCTTGCGGGGACCCCGCTGAAGTACCTGTGGGAATTTGGCGACGGAACCACGAGCACCCTGCCCAATCCGGTGCATGTGTACCAAACCGCCGGGACCTACACCGTGCGGACAACCGTTTATGCAGACACGGCATGCATCGATACCATCGTTCGGACGTTTGTGCAGGCCGTGGTGGTGCACCCCACACCTTCTATGGCACTGGCGTCGGACCGCAGCACGGTAAGCATTTACGACCCGCTGGTTCGGTTTACGGCATCGGGCCAAGATCCAGACGAGACGTATGTACTGCTTCCCGGGGACGGCAGCCTGTATGTGGGCACCCCCGTGGTGTGGCACGCCTACGCGGATTCGGGAAGTTTTCGGGCGCAATTGATCGTGACCAATTCTTTGGGCTGCACAGACACCGCCGTGGTCCCCATTCGGGTCAATCCGACCTTCAATGTATTTGTCCCCTCGGCCTTTACCCCCAATTTGGACAACCGGAACGAAGCATTCCGGCCCGTCGTGACCGGATTCAAAACCTACGAATTCCTGGTTTTAAACCGCTGGGGAAATGTGGTCTTTTCCACTACCGACGCCCAATTTGGCTGGAACGGTCGGGTGGGGAACACGGGAGCAGAATGCCCCGAGGGCGTGTACGTGTGGGTGGTGTATGTTCGGGATTTTGCCGACTCCCCCTACGAAAAGCGGGGAACCGTTACTTTGCTGCGCTAACGGACCACACCCAAAAGGGCAAGAGCCCCAGAAGAACGGACAAAGCGGCATAGGCCAGCGCCTGGGGCCATTGCCCCGCCCGAAACCAGGTGGCCAATTCCAGGCTCCAGGTGGAAAACGTGCTCAATCCACCGCAAAAACCGATGGCCACGGCCGCATGTGCGGGGTGCTGGGAGCCAAACTTCCACATCCAGGCAGCCAAAAGAGCACTGGCCAAGGCATTGGCAGACAAAGTTGCCCAGGCGGCCGGAACCGCGAAAAAAGACGAGAGAGCCGGAACAAGTTTCTGCAAACCGTACCGGGTTACGCTGCCCAACCCTCCTCCTACGAAGACCAAAATCCAATTCATGCAGCGGACGGTTGTGGGGGTTGCGCATCCCTCCAAGCCGCTGGACGAATTTTCATCCACAGGGTGGCCCACGCCGCTCCCACCAGCCAGCCCCCAAGGATGTCCCCCGGGAAATGCACGCCCAGGTGCACCCGGCTCCAACCGGTGAGGACCATCCACATAATCAAGACGGGAAAGGCCCACCGGGGCAGCGGAAAAGCCCGCGACAGGACCACCAAGGCCGCGGCATTGGTGGCGTGGGAACTTACAAACCCAAACTTTCCCCTGCAGGCATCGGCTACCAGACGAAGGGAATCCTGGCAGAGCGGATCGTGGCACGGACGGAGGCGTTCCACCACGTCTTTAAAAAAGTGCACACTGATGGCGTCGGCCAGAACAATGCCCAGGGTGAGCCAGGCCCCGCCCACAAGGAGGTGAGAAAGGGACAGATGTTTGGCCGCCCAAATTAGGACCAGCGCACCAACAGCCCAGAAAAAGGGATCCGTACTGATGACCCGCATGGGTGCATCCAACCAAGGCACTCCGTGGCCGTTGATCCAAGCAAATGCCGCTCGGTCTGCGCTTACGAGTCCTGCAACAACCCCCAAAGCGTGTCTTTTAATTCGTCGAGGTTCTTTTGGGCAACGGAGGAGAAGAACACCAACGGAAGTTCCTTGGGCAGCGTGGCCCGAAGTTCGGTGGTCAGTTCGTCGTCAAGCAAATCGGATTTGGAGATGGCCAAGACCCGTTTTTTGGTGAGCAACGAGGGGTTGAATTTGCGCAACTCTTCGAGCAAAATTTGGTACTCTTTGGGCGCGTCGGGGCTGTCTGCCGGAATGAGGAAAAGCAGGACCGCGTTGCGTTCGATGTGCTTTAAGAAGCGGTGACCCAGGCCTTTGCCTTCGCTGGCGCCTTCAATGATCCCGGGAATGTCTGCCACCATGAAGGACCGGTAGTCCCGGTAGGGCACCATGCCCAAGTTGGGGACCAAGGTGGTAAAGGCGTAATTGGCAATTTCCGGTTTGGCCGCACTGATAACGGACAGCAGCGTGGACTTGCCGGCATTGGGAAATCCGACGAGTCCGACGTCAGCCAGAACTTTGAGTTCCAGAATGACCCACCCTTCGGTGGCCTCGCCGCCGGGCTGGGCATAGCGGGGTGCTTGGTTGGTGGACGACTTGAAAAAATCGTTGCCCTTGCCGCCGCGGCCGCCGGGCATCAGAATAATTTCCTGGCCGTCTTCCGACAATTCGGCCAACAATTCACCGGTCTCGGGGTCTTTGGCCAGGGTGCCCAAGGGAACCTCCAAAACCACGTCCGCGCCGGTAGCGCCAATGCGGTTGTTGCGGTCTCCGCCGCCTCCGGGTTCCGCCTTGATGTGCTTTCGGTACTTGAGGTGGAGCAAGGTCCACATCTGGGCATTGGCTCTCAGAATGATATGGCCGCCCCGACCTCCGTCTCCTCCGTCGGGCCCTCCCTTTGCGTTGCCCTTGGTGCGCAACATGTGGGTACTGCCTGCTCCTCCCGCACCGGAAGTGCAGTGGATTTTGACGTAGTCAATGAAGTTGGAATCTGCCATAGTTGTTGCTCAAAGAGCGTCCAGTGCCGTTTTCAGGCGGTGTGTAATTTCTTCAACCGTTCCCACACCGGGAATCCCGATGAACTTGCCCTGGTCCTCGTAAAAGGCCTGAACAGGAGCGGTTTCTGCGTTGTAAACGTCGATGCGTTTTTGGATGACTTCGGGGTTGGCGTCGTCTGGACGTCCGCTGGTTTTTCCCCGTTCGAGCAAACGTGCTTTCAGTTCGGCCTCAGGCACTTCCAAGGCCAACATGGCCGTAACCGACGTTCCTTGGCGCTGAAGCAGTTCGTCCAAGGCAGTTGCTTGGGGGCCCGTGCGGGGGAAGCCGTCAAAAATAAAACCGGGAGCATCGGCGTGTTTGGCCACCTCTGCCGCCAGCATGTCAATCGTAACGGAGTCTGGAACGAGCTGGCCTTGGTCCATGTAGGACTTTGCAAGACGGCCCAAATCGGTTTCTCCTTTGATGTTTGCCCGGAAGACGTCGCCGGTGCTCACGTGAACAAAACCGTAGGCGTCCACCAAAAATGCAGATTGCGTTCCCTTGCCTGCGCCGGGAGGGCCAAAAAGTACGATGTTTAACATAATCAAAAGGAAACGCCAAATTTACGGCAAGGAGTTGGGATTCCGTATCTTTGCAGACGCAATCAACATCCCGATGGAGCACGTCTATGCCGTTATTATGGCCGGAGGGGTTGGAACCCGCTTCTGGCCCGCCAGCACCGAGGCGCATCCCAAGCAATTTCTGGACATTTTGGGCACGGGGGAAACGCTTTTGCAGCAAACCTTCCGCCGGATGGAATCGATTTGCTCTGCAGACCGCATCTACGTAGTCACCCACGAGCAGTATGCAGACCTGACGTTGGCGCAACTCCCCGGACTTTCGGCAGATCGGCTCTTGCTGGAACCGGCACGCCGGAACACCGCCCCGTGTATTGCTTATGCGGCGTTTAAGCTCAAGAAACGGGACCCGCTGGCCAACTTTGTGGTGACGCCGTCGGACCATTTGGTAGCCAACGAAGCCGAATTTCAACGGGTACTTCAGGAGGGATTGCGCACCACCAAGGAGCACAACATCTTGCTGACCCTGGGCATTCAGCCCCAGCGGCCCGAAACCGGATTTGGGTACATCCAGTTCAAGGAAGACCGGGACTCCATTCACCCGGAAGTGAAGCGCGTCAAGTCGTTCACGGAGAAACCCGACCGGGCGATGGCCGAATCGTTTATTGCCGCAGGGGAGTTTTTGTGGAATGCCGGTATCTTTTTGTGGAACGCCAACGCCATTTTGTCTGCGTTTGAAAAACTCCAACCGGAAATCTACGGCCTCTTCAACAGCGGCTGGGAACACTTCAACACCCCATCGGAAAAGGCCTTTATTGAAGCCGTTTATCCGTCCTGCTCCAACGAGAGCGTAGACTACGGCATTTTGGAGAAGGCCAAGAACGTCTATGTGCTGCCCGCCTCGTTTGGCTGGTCCGACTTGGGCACGTGGAGCGCCGTGCATGCCCAACAGACCCCCGATGAAAACGGCAACACCGGCGGCAACGAACACGTTCTGATCTACAACAGCCGCAACAACACGCTTTCTTTGCCCGAAGGCATGGCAGCGGTCATTGACGGCATGGAGGACATGGTGGTGATTGTGCGCGACAACCGCCTCTTGATCTGCCGCCGCTCGGAAGAGCAAGAAATCAAAAAGTTTGTGAGCGAAGTCAAATTCAAGTTGGGAAATCAATTCGTTTGAAGTTATATTTGCCTTATGAAATTTCTCGGATTCCTCGTTGGCGTGGTCATCATTTTGATGGGCTTTAGTATGTTGATCTTTTTGGCCCTTTTTGTAGGGTACTGGTTAACACTGATTGGCTTGGAACAATGGAAGCCCGAGTGGGCTTACAAGCTAATTGGCCACAAGGAATCAAAAGAGTAATTGCTCGTTATCCTATGTTTGCAGCCGCCCCGTTCCGGGGCGGCTTTTTTTTGTCCCAGCAGGGCGGATGGGAGATTGACGCTGCCCGAGCCAAGACAAATGTTCCGCCTGCCGCGTCGTTGAAACGGCCAAAATCCCACAGGGAACAAGCCGGTGGATTTTATTGCGGCGTACCTTTGCCCCATGGAATACCGCATTGAAAAAGACACCATGGGCGAGGTTCAGGTACCCGCTCATGTGTACTGGGGCGCTCAAACCGAACGCAGCCGCAACAACTTCAAAATTGGCCCCGCCGGCAGCATGCCCCGGGAGATTGTACACGCCTTTGCGTACCTGAAAAAAGCCGCCGCTCAGGCCAACCACGAACTGGGGGTATTGGAGGCAGACAAAGCCCAGCTCATTGGCCAAGTGTGCGACGAAATTCTCACCGGACAGCACGACGACCAGTTTCCGCTGGTCATCTGGCAGACGGGGTCAGGCACGCAGAGCAACATGAACGTGAACGAGGTCATTGCTTACCGGGCCCATGTGCTGCGCAGCGGATCCCTCACGGACGCCAAAAAAGTGCTCCACCCCAACGACGACGTCAACAAAAGCCAGTCGTCCAACGACACCTTCCCCACCGCCATGCACATTGCGGCCTACTTGGAAACCGTTCGGGTGACCCTGCCGGGTATGCGGACCTTGAGCGCCACCTTGGCAGCCAAGTCAGCGGAATACCAGTCCATTGTCAAAACCGGCCGCACGCACTTCATGGACGCCACGCCCCTGACCTTGGGCCAGGAATTCAGCGCCTACGTGTACCAGTTAAACAACGGAATTCGGGCCGTTGAAAACGCCCTGGAAATGGTGGCAGAATTGGCCTTGGGCGGCACCGCCGTGGGCACAGGCTTGAACACCCCCGCCGGATACGACGTATTGGTAGCCCAAAAAATTGCCGAACTCACGGGACAGCCCTTCCGCACCGCCCCCAACAAATTCGAGGCCCTGGCCGCACACGACGCCATGGTCGAATTGAGCGGAGCCTTCCGCCGGGTGGCCGTTTCCCTGATGAAAATTGGCAACGACATCCGCATGCTGAGCTCCGGTCCCCGAAGCGGCATTGGCGAAATCGTCATCCCAGACAACGAGCCCGGTTCCAGCATCATGCCGGGCAAGGTGAACCCCACCCAGCCCGAAGCGTTGACCATGGTGGCCGCCCAGGTCATGGGGAACGACGTGGCCGTCGGCATTGGCGGTTCCAACGGACATTTTGAGCTCAACGTGTTCAAGCCTTTGATCGCGGCCAACGTACTCCAGTCTGCCCGTCTTATTGGGGACGCGTGCCAGTCCTTCAACGACAAATGTGCAACAGGCATTCAGCCCAATTTGCCCGTGATTCAAAAGCACATGGAGAACTCCTTGATGCTGGTGACGTCGCTCAACCCCCACATTGGGTACGACAACGCTGCTGCCATCGCCAAAAAGGCGCACAAGGAAGGAACGACGCTGCGCGAAGCGGCTTTGGCTTTGGGCTTGTTGACCAACGAACAATTCGACGCCTGGGTGAAGCCCGAGGACATGGTGGGAACGTTGCACGGATAACCGAGGGTTCCGACGCCACGCAACATCGCCTGAGCGCCGGTATTGCCTGGATCAGTCCCGAAGAATTTCCAGTACTTTTTCTGCAGGGCGCGCCACAAAGGCGCGCCCTTTTTCGTTGACCACCAACGGACGCTGCATCATGGCCGGGAATTCAATAAGGGCCAGCAGGATTTCTTCGTCGTCGTCCAATTCCAATTCGGCGAATTGCGCTTTCCACTGGGGGTGAGACGTGCGGACCAAGTCCATGGGCTCCAGATCCAAAACGTCGAGCAATTCCTCCAACTCCGTGAGGGACAAAGGCTCGTCCACCAAGTTGCGGACGGTTACATCGGCGCCGTGTTCGAGCAACAGTTCCAAGGCGGTGCGGCTGGTTCCGCACGCCGCGTTGTGGTAGAATTGGATTTTCATGGGGCAAAGGTACAAAAGCACGTGCCCACGGGCGATTAGGGATTCCGAAGAAGGGTGACCGACCCGTGCAGGTCTCCGCCGTTTCCGCAGCCATCGGACCACTGGGCGGTGTAGAAATACACCCCCTCGGGAAGGGGCAAGCTGCCGCGGGTGCCGTCCCACTGCGCGGCAGGATCCGACGTGGCATAGACGCGTTCTCCCCAGCGGTTGTAAACCTGCAGTGTCCATACTACGCCGCCTACTTGGCCTGCTGGGGGCAAGCCAAATCCATCGTTTATGCCGTTTTCATCGGGGGTAAAGACATTGGGCAGGCGCATGGCTGTGGAATCCAAAGGCACCACTTGAACCAGGGTGCTCGTGGTGTCTGAACGGCCACAAGCGGTGTCTTCGGCTACCAAATAAACGGTGTAGGTGCCAAGGGCCGGAACCGTCCATGCGGCGCGGGAACCGGTTACGGTTGGACCCGTCCATCCTTGCGGGTACCAGGTATACCGGGTGGCGCCAATGACCGCACCCTGCACCCGCACTTGGGGCGGTTGGGCACAGGCATCCACTTCCACCCCTATGGGCGCAGCGGACAATGGGACGGCAAACCGAAAACGGAAGGGCAGGCTGTCTTTCACCTGGCACACGGTGTCCGAGAAGACCACCCAGCCGCGGTAGGGACCGGTGCCCGGATACCGGTGCGTTGCCGCAGCCGACCACCCCCCGTACCAAGAAGTGTCTGAGGCGTCGCCCCACCGAATGCGGTAGTTCACGCCTTGGGGAACCACCAATGCAGGAACCAACACGCCCAACGTGGATTCGGAACAGGTGTCGTTTTGCACGGTGGGCGGGTTCATTCCTCCCGCACCTGCGCGTACGGTCACCTGGTACAACCGTTGGGCGCCGCTGTTGCAGACCGAATCAAATCCGTTTACGGTCACGGTGTAGTTTCCGGGAGCCGTGTAGGTATGGGACAAGCCCAGCAAAGCGGCAGGTTGGGCCGTATTTCCATCGCCCCAGTCCACCTGGAGCGAAGACGCATTCTGGGCCTCTGCGGCGAATCCCAGGGTGAGTGGAGCACATCCTTGGAGCGGCTTGAGACCGGGCAGCTCCACATTCAGAACTTCCAGGGCAATTTGCACCGCCGCAATGTTGCAGTTGGGCGAACTGTTGGTGGTGCTGTGGGCGTTTGCCGGAAAAATGGGGAAATTGCTGCTCCCGCCGCAGCCCGCACAGATTGCTTGGTGAATGACCCCGGAGGGACTAAAGCGCGACGTCCCGCCGTCCACATGTTCCAGGGCGGTGCCTCCAAAAAAGCTGGCATACCGCGCCGACTGCCCGTCCGGAGCCAAAACCAAAAAATAAAAATCCGAACCGTCGGTGTTTGTATCCAGGGCGTTGGGAGTGGTTGCCAAGCCCAGGGTATTGCCGCCGGAATTGACCAAACCGCCCCATCCGCTGTAATACGTATTTCCACAATCGTCCCAAGCCAAAGCGGTGGGCGCAGCATTGACCACCTGGTGCTGGCCGTTGCCAAAACTCATTTGCCGGTAGACCGTATCCAACTGGGTGCCAATGTAATGGATGAACTGGGCAGAATTGGGCTGGCCCCAGACGCCGGGGGTCATGGGGAAAACGGGCGTGGTGGCAGGGCCCCGATTTTGGCCTGTAACCGCAACGGCTTCCGCCGTACCGACCGCTGAGGTTGCTCCAGCGGGATTGGATGCTACGGTAAACAGAGCATCAAATCCAGGGGTGCCCCAGTACGTACTCCGAATCCGCGTGCCTGTGGCCACGTCAAAAAGTCCCAAAATTCCGTCTGCAAGCCCAATTCGTTGCGAACTCAAGACGCCGGCGCCTCGGGACAGGCTGTCGCTTTTGGTTGCGCCCACCGCCATCAACTGCCCAAAGGCCAGCGCGGAAGGCGCCTCGGCCAATCCCATCCACGCGTCGTAGGCGCTGCCCGCCAACTTCACCGACCACCGGAGCGTATCCAAATGGGGGGACATGCGAAACAGGACGCCGTCCAAGTTGCCGCCCGTAGCCGTGTCCCTTGGAATACCCGGCAAAACCGACGGCTGAACCGTGGGAAAGTCCGGAGACAAGGTGCTTGACGCTACAAAAATTTCGCCTTTGGCAGACAATCCCGGACGGCCCAAAGGATTGGTAATCAATTCGCCCCGTGCCGGATCTCCGTAATTCAAGGGCACCGAGGCAGGCTCCAGGTTGATTCCGTCGTTGGCCACACCGCCCAAATAGGTGCCTGCGCGAAATACGCTTCCCGTGGAATCCAAGCGGACCACAAACAGGTCGGTGCCGTTGTTGAAAAAGACGCCGTCTGCACTCACCCCTGAGCCGCCCGCGAATGTGGTATCAAAGGCTTGAAGGTGGTGGGGAAAATTGGTGGAGCCGGTGGTGCCAAATACCAACAAATCTCCGTTTGGAGCGGCTACAATGCTGTGCGGCGCTTCTCGGTTGTTTCCGCCCAAAAAGGTGGAACTCCGGTAGCCGGTTCCGTCCGGCTTCCAAAGGGTCAGCACAACGTCGCATCCTCCGCCTTGGTAGGAGGGTTGGAAGCCGTTGGTGCTGGGATATCCCGGCCCAAAACTGACCCCGCCGGACCAGGTTCTTCCAGTGGCGTCGTAGGTAGCGCAGTAGCCAAAGTTGTCCGAGGTGCCTCCGCTGAAAGTTGAGAAAATGTAGGTGGGATCCACACGCACAGGTCCGGGGTGGCGAAGAACCGCACCCGAAAATTGCAACAAGCCTTTGCGCACGCGCCAGTGCACTGCGAGCGGCTCCCCGCGGGAGCCGCTCGCAGTGGGCGCCGTTTCCTGAGCCCAGTCCTTGCCCAATTGCACCGCAACCCCTCCGTCCGAAGTACGGCGCCAATCCGACGTGCCCAGCCATTCCACAGACACGGCCGCCAAATCCGAACCTCTCGCCGCCACCCAGGTGGATTTCAGCTGGTCGTTGATTACTTCCAAAACCAGGTCCACACCCGGGTACAACCCCTTGCCGATCAACCGACTTCCTCCAGGAACACCGGAACGCCACGTCGACGGTTGGGAACCCAAGTAAAAATGGTGTTCCACACCCCGGGCCAGGCCGGAAGAATCCAATTCCCAATGCACATTGGGCGAGGCCCCTACAAACCGTTGGCGAACCGCCCACTGGTTGGCAACCGCCGCGGTAGCGTCGGACGGGCGGATGGAGTCGGGAACGCGAACCGAAAAAACCAAGGCATCCAACTCCACATGAACGGTGACCTCGTTCAAAACCAAACGGGCCTTTTCGGGGGTCGGCCATTGCCCCGAGTTGGGAACAAAAAGACGCGGGCCTTTTTGCAGCACCACCTGCTTTTTGGGGGAGGTTGGGGCGGACTGCGCCCACACGGACCCGGCTGCCAAACCGAACAAAACAACCAGACCGCTCACCAGCTTTCGCTGAAAAGCACCCGTCATTTGCATAGAAGTCCGGACCGTTCGCACGGTCAAAAGGTACGAATTAGAGGTCCAGGTCGTCCAGCTCTTGAGCCGCCGACCCATCTGACATAAGGAACGCTTTGAGGAAGGCATCGATCTCCCCGTCCAAAACGCGGTCCGGGTCCGACGTTTCCTGACCGGTACGCACATCTTTGACCAATTTGTAGGGGTGCAACACGTAGTTGCGGATTTGCGAACCCCATTCAATTTTCTTTTTGCCGGACTCAATTTCCGCCCGCTTGGCATTGCGCGCTTCAATTTCCATCTCGTACAGGCGCGACTTCAACAGTTGAATCGCCTTTTCCTTGTTTTGCAACTGGGACCGCGTCTCCGTGTTTTCAATCACAATGCCCGACGGCTTGTGGCGCAACCGCACTCCGGTTTCCACCTTGTTGACGTTCTGCCCACCCGCACCGCTGGATCGGAACGTATCCCACTCGATTTCGCCCAAATTCACTTGGATGTCGATGGTGTCGTCCACCAACGGATAGACGTACACACTCACAAAGGAGGTGTGTCTGCGGGCGTTGCTGTCAAAGGGCGATACCCGAACCAACCGGTGCACGCCGTTTTCTCCTTTCAAGTAGCCAAAAACAAATTCCCCTTCGATTTCCAACGTAACGGTTTTCACACCGGCCACGTCGCCCTCTTGGAAATTCAATTCGCGCACCTTGTGGCCGTTTCTTTCTGCCCATCGGAGGTACATCCGCATCAGCATCCCGGCCCAG
>JBIIBX010000089.1:0-6475 GCA_044239185.1 Schleiferiaceae bacterium
CAAAACAGCGCTCAATTTGTCTTCTTCCCCGGAAAGCATGTTCCGGAACTCCATGGTGCCCAAGGCATCGTCCGCCTGGGTATACAATGCAGTTACTTCGGCCTCGGTCAGTTCGCCTTCTCGGAAAAACTCCAGAGAAAGTTCCAATTCCTCGCACTGCGACTTAATGGCCTTGAACCCGTCTACCCAGTACTTGAGCTCGCGGATTTTCTTCATGGTGGTCTCCGCCTTCTTGGAATCTTCCCAGAACCCTGGGTTCACGGTGCGTTCCTCCTCGTTGGCCAAGGTGATGCGCTTTTCTTCCAAGCGCAAATAGCCCTCCAAGGCCTTCAGTCGATCAAATATTTCGCGTACGCGGTCTGTGGTTACCATAGGAGTGCAAAAATACGGCGCTTGCCGTACTTTGGCGGCATGAATGCACCTGCTTTTTGGGCCGACTTTCGATCGGACACCGTCACCCGCCCCACCCCCGGAATGCTAGACGCCATGCAACGCGCTTCGGTTGGCGACGATGTCCTGGGCGACGACCCCACGGTCCTGCGCCTGGAAGCCACTTTGGCCGAACAATTTGGGATGGAAGCCGGGCTCTTTTGCCCATCGGGGACGATGACCAACCAAATTGCCATCAACGTTCACACGCGGCCGGGCGACGAACTTATCTGCTCCCCCTTGGCCCACGTCTACAACTACGAAGGCGGCGGCGTCGCGTTTAACTCCGGCGTTCAAATCCGGGTCGCCGGAGATGCCTACGGACGCGTCACTCCCGACCAAGTGCGGCAGGCCTTGCAGCCCCAAGACAACATCCACGCCGCTCCCACCCGGCTGGTCGTTATGGAAAATACCAGCAACAAGGGCGGCGGTACCTGCTTGGGCCTTCCTGCCCTCCAAGCCGTGGGCGACGTGGCCCGCCAAAACGGCCTGGCCTACCACCTCGACGGAGCCCGGCTCTGGAATGCCTTGGTGCACGACCACGAATCTCCGCAGGACTACGGCAAACTCTTCGACAGCATTTCCCTCTGCTTAAGCAAGGGCCTGGGCACCCCCGTGGGCTCCGTACTCGTGGGCAACCGGGACTTCATTTCGCACGCTCGCCGTATCCGCAAGCGCTTTGGCGGCGGCATGCGCCAAGCCGGTTACCTCGCTGCCGCGGGACTCTATGCCCTCGAACACCACGTCGACCGACTTGCCGAAGACCACCGCTTGGCCAGCCAACTGGATTCCTTTTTGGCCACTGTGCCGGGGATCGAAGAACGCAAACCCGTAGCCACCAACATTGTGATTTTTCGGTTGTCCGAAAACTTGGACGCACGCGCTTTGCAGGCCCATTTGGCCCAAAAAGGCATCGGAATTTCGGCCATGGACGCCCAATGGCTAAGGGCCGTCACGCACTACGATGTGGGCCCCAAGGCTTTGGAAGCCCTCCAGGAGGGACTTCAAACTTTCCTGGTCTAGTCGTTCGCTTCTTCCTTGCCTGGCGCCGTTCGCGCCGCCCATTCCGACTCAAAACCGCGTTGGTAGAGCACCTGTTCCACTTTGCGCCGTTGTTGAACGGCCGGCAATTTTCGGACGTCCTCCCACACCCGCGCCGCCACAGCCAACGCCTTCTCTTCGTATTCCTGCGGGTCAATTTCCTGCAAGCCCAAATCGATGCACCCAGACGAAATGCCTTTGGACCGCAAACCGTAGAGGATTTTGCCTTTGCCCCAACCCAGCGCCCGGAACTTGCCCCGTGCGTAGGCCCGAGCAAACCGCTCGTCGTTCACCCAGTCCGACTGCAGGGCTTCCAAAAGGAGCACCTCTGCGGCCTCCCCACGAAAACCCAGGACGGCAATTTTGGTCTGCACTTCTTTTTGGCAGCGCTCCTGGTAGGCGCAATAGCGCTCCAAGGCAGACTTTCCATCTTCCAAGGTAAACTGTTTGCGGGTTGCCCATGCCATGGGGCAAAGAAACAAAAAAGGCGGCCCGTGGGCCGCCTTTTAAGCACTTAAATCGGTTATTGGAATTTGTATTCCAACATCTTGAAGGAATCCCGCGCCACAATGGACAAGGAACCCTTGTGTTTCCGCTGCCACTGGTGGCGCAAACTGCTCCAAAAGAAGCCATTCGTCAAGTAGGCGTGCAAGAAAGGATGCACGTGCAGAGCCCACGGTTTGCCGTCCTTCTTTTTGCGGTTTGCCAGTGCAGCGTACTCCTGCTCCAACTTCTCCACCAACAGAATGGGGGCGTCTACCAAGGCGTCTGGATTTTCCTCCTGGGTTTCAATGGCTTTTTCGGGACGAACGCGTTGCCGCGTGATTTCCACCAGTCCAAACTTGGAAGGGGGTAAAATCTTGTGCTTCGCCCGGTCTTGGGACATTACCTCTTTCACCTTGTCGTACAGGGCCCGGCGGTGCTCGTTCTTGTGGAGGTCAATAAAGTCCACCACAATGATACCGCCCATGTCCCGCAGCCGAAGCTGACGAGCCACCTCTTCCGCCGCCAACAAGTTAACGGCCAGGGCTCCTTCTTCTTGGCTCTCGCCAACAGCACCCCGGTTTCCACTGTTCACGTCAATGACGTGCAGGGCTTCCGTGTGCTCGATGATGAGGTAGGCCCCCTTTTGCAAGGTGACCGTTCGACCAAACGAGGTTTTCACCTGCCGGTCCACATTGAAATGCTGGAAAATCGGAGCCGCTCCGTTGTACAGCTTGACCATGTCCGTTTTGTCCGGCGCAATTTCTTGCAGGTACTGCTTAACCTCGGTGGCCCATTCCTCGCTGTCCACGTGAATTTTGGCAAACGACTCGTTGAAGACATCGCGCAAAAAAGCCGATGCCCGGTCCATTTCCCGCACCACCCGCTGGCCAGACTTGGCCTGGCGAAGTTGCCGGTGCAAAGATTTCCATTTGGCCATAAGGCCTTCCAAGTCCGCCGTGAGTTCCACTTCGGTCTTGTTTTCCGCTACCGTGCGAACAATCAACCCAAATCCCTTGGGCCGAATGCTGTCCGCGAGCCGACGCAATCGCTCTTTTTCTTTTCGCTCCCGAATTTTCTGAGAAACCGAAACCCGGTCTGAAAAGGGCACCAACACCATAAACCGACCTGCCAAAGAAATTTCGGATGCAATCCGGGGTCCCTTGGTGGAAATCGGTTCTTTGATGATCTGTACCAGAATGTCTTGGCCTACTTTGACCGCGTCTTCCATAGAACCTTCCTTGGTCAACTCTTCCTGCAAAGGAAAGTCGTCTAAGGTTGCAGACTGCTTGCCCAGCACCACCTTTTTGGTGAATTGCTGCCAAGAAGCCAATTGCGGGCCCAAGTCGTGGTAATGGAGGAAGGCATCTTTTGTATGCCCTACATCCACAAACGCGGCATTGAGTCCGGGTGCTACTTTTTTAACACGGCCCAAGTAGATGTCCCCTACAGAGAAGCGGTCGTCGCCTTTTTCGGCAACGAGCTCTACGAGGCGACCATCCTGAAGGAGAGCCAACTCTGCGTCGGACCCGCTTGTCTGAATGACGAGTTCGGTCCGCATCAGCGATTAGCGCTTTTTGTGGCGGTTCTTGCGAAGACGCTTTTTGCGCTTGTGGGTGGCCATCTTATGGCGCTTTCTTTTCTTTCCGCTTGGCATAGCTAAGTCGTTTAAAAGGTTAATGGGGGGCGTGTTCCGTGTGCAACGCTTTCACACGATCCGCACCCTCCGCTTGCGGATACCGGTCCAAGAACCGATGCACCACGGCATCTGCGCTGTCGGACCGCCCAAGCTGCAAGTAGACTTGGGCCAATTTCTCTACCCCGGCCGCGTAAGCGGGATCCAGGGAAACTACCCGGCGGAAGCGTTCCACCGCTTTGTCCATCTGACCCGACTGCACCGAGAATTCACCCAACCAAAAGTGGGCATCGCGGTGGTTGGAGTCTTCTTGGACGACTTCGCGCAACAACGCAATGGCTTCCATGGGGCTGTCAGAGCCCCCTTGAATCATTTCAACTGCCCGGTTAACCTTCTCGTCGAGCGGAGAAAGGACCGTTTCAGCGGGTTGAGGCGCAGCCGAAGGCGAACGAGGTACCCAATTGGCTATAGCAATGCCTACTCCAAGGGCAGCGGAGAGGGCTATAACAAGTCGGGCACGGGGTTGCATCGGCACAATGGGATTGGAATTACTCGTTTACCGCCACGTTCGACTTCACGGAATCCGCAAAGGTCTTGGCAGGCTTGAACGCAGGAATGTAATGGGCGGGGATCACCAGAGTGGTGTTCTTGGAGATGTTGCGGCCGGTTTTCTTGGCGCGCTTTTTCAAGATAAAGCTGCCAAAACCACGCAAGTAGACGTTGTCTCCAGCTTCCATGCTGGATTTCACTTCGCGCATCATACCTTCTACAACCGCCTGAACGTCGGCCTTTTCCATTCCAGTCTTCTCAGCGATACGGTTGACAATGTCGGCTTTGGTCATTTTTGAATGAATTTAAAAAAGTTTAAATTGAGTTGTAGGTCGCTAATTTTGAGGGCGCAAAGATACGAATTAAAGCCCACTTTTACAAGAAAATTCCACAATGCAGTTCTCGCAAAAATTGGTTCGTTGGTACCTTCAACACCGACGTCCGCTTCCTTGGCGGGAACACCGCAATCCCTATGCCATTTGGTTGAGTGAGATCCTATTGCAGCAAACACGGGTAGAGCAAGGGACTCCCTACTACCTCCGATTTCTGGACCGATTTCCCACTTTGCCCGACTTGGCGGAGGCCGACCTGGACGATGTTCTCCAGCTGTGGCAGGGGCTGGGCTACTATTCCCGAGCCCGAAATCTGCACCGAGCGGCGCAGCACATGCACCGCGCATGGCAAGGAACGTGGAAGACCCAGGCCGAGGATTGGGAGGCGCTTCCCGGCGTAGGGCCCTACACAGCGGGCGCCGTTACCTCCATTGCTTTTGGAACCCGTGCCGTTGCCGTTGACGGCAACGTAATCCGGGTGCTCAGTCGGTATTTTGGGTATGTCGACCCCGTGGACCGACCGTCTGGAGTGCGGGCCCTGGCCCTTTTGGCAGAAAGTGTTTTGCCCGACGGCGACTGCGGAGACCACACCCAGGCACTTATGGAGCTGGGCAGCCTCGTTTGCACCCCCACCAAGCCGAACTGTGCCCAATGCCCCCTATCGGACGGTTGCCTGGTGGCCTTTAAAACAGCCGACGCCGAGGCCCTTCCCGTCAAACAAGGCAAGACCAAAGTACAGACCGAAGAATGGCGACGGGTTTTGGTGCGTCACAACGGAAAGGTGGTGGTCTACCGGAGGCCGGACAGCGGCATTTGGTCCGGATTGCACGACCTCCCTGGCCCGGATGATGCCGCCAATTGGGGCATGAAGCCCGATGAGACGGTGTGGCAGGAGCCCGTGGTCCATCTGCTGAGCCACCGCCGACTTGTGCTCTCCTTTGGCCAGGGAGAAAGCGCGGAGAATCCCGCTGTGAAAGCTCCATTTTACTGGATTGAGGAAGGGGATTTGGAGGGACTGGCATGGCCTGCCCCCCTGCGTCGTTGGCTTAAAAAAAATACTACCTTTGGTACAACAAAATGAACTTTACGAATCGACGATAGATGGCTGGTACCCTGAATAAAGTCATGCTCATAGGCAACTTGGGCAAAGATCCTGAAGTACGCACGTTTGAAAACGGCGGTATGTTGGTGCGTTTCCCCTTGGCAACCACGGAGTCGTATACCACCCGTGAAGGCGAGCGAAAAGAGTCCACCGAGTGGCACACCATTGTAGTCCGTTCCCCCCGCTTGGGTGAAATTTGCGAGCGGCACCTCCACAAAGGAGACAAAGTATTTATCGAAGGGAAAATTCGCTCCCGCCAATGGACAGACGATTCGGGCCAAACCCGCTATTCCGTTGAGATTTCCGCCGACAGCATGACCATGCTGGGCCCCAACCCCATGCGTCAAGCAGACCGCTCCGACCGTCCTTATGGCAACGACCATTCGGAAGAGGGCGGCCACGAAGAAGTAGGCTGAGCCTGCGCCTTGTTGAACCAACTCCTCATCCTTGGACCCTGACCCTTCCCCGCTGCCCTTATTATTGGGTCTTTTTGCACTCGTTTTGTTGCTTGTGGGCTCTGCATTTGCCTCAGCCAGTGAAGTTGCCTTTTTCTCCTTAGAGCCCCGCACCCGGAATGCCATTCGGGAAAGCCTCCGGCCGGACGACCAACGCATTCAGGCACTTCTGGAACAACCCGAAAAGTTATTGGCCACCTTGTTGGTCCTGAACAATGCGTTTAACTTGGCTTTGGTCTTGTTAAGTACGTGGTTGATTACCACCTTTTTGCCCGTGTCCCTGGATCCTTGGATTGCCACCTTGTTGGAAATTGTGGGTATCACGGTAGTCATCTTGACATTTGGCGAAATTCTTCCAAAAAGCTACGCTTCCATCCGTCCGCACAACACAGCACGGTCCATGGCAGTTCCTTTGGGAACCTTGTTTTCTGTGTTCTCTCCCCTCACC
>JBIIBX010000101.1:0-5886 GCA_044239185.1 Schleiferiaceae bacterium
GCCAACCCCATCACGCAGCTGGCCTTTACCCTGGCCAATGGCTTTACCTACGTGGAGTACTACCTCAGCCGCGGCATGGACATCAACGCCTTCGGTCCCAATTTGAGCTTCTTCTTTAGCAACGGAGTGGATCCCGAATACGCGGTGATTGGGCGCGTTGCCCGACGCATTTGGGCCAAGGCCTTGAAGCGGAAATACGGCGCAGACCCCCGGGCCCAGATGCTGAAGTACCACATCCAAACGTCGGGCCGGTCGCTCCACGCGCAAGAAATCGACTTCAACGACATCCGCACCACGCTCCAGGCGTTGTATGCCATCTACGACAACTGCAATTCCTTGCACACCAACGCTTACGACGAGGCCATTACCACCCCCACCGAAGAAAGCGTTCGTCGGGCCATGGCCATCCAGCTGATTATCAACCGCGAGTTGGGGTTGGCCAAGAACGAAAATCCCTTGCAGGGCTCCTTTATCATCGACGAATTGACGAATTTGGTGGAGGAAGCGGTCTTGCTGGAGTTCGACCGCATTACCGAGCGCGGCGGGGTGTTGGGCGCCATGGAAACCATGTACCAACGCGGGAAAATCCAAGAGGAGTCTCTGCACTACGAGATGCTCAAGCACACCGGGGAGTATCCCATCATTGGCGTGAACACCTTCCTGAGCAGCAAAGGGTCGCCCACCGTCACACCGGGTGAAGTCATTCGCGCCACCGAGGCCGAGAAGGAAGGCCAAATTGCCACGGTGGAAACGGTGCAGGAGGCCCAGGTGCAAAAGAACGCAGCTTTGTTGCGCGAAATGCAGGCCGCCGCTGTCCAAAACCAGAATATTTTCGACACCCTCATGGAAGCTGGCAAGGTGTGTTCCTTGGGCCAAATGACGGAGTCCCTTTTTGGCGTAGGAGGGCAGTACCGCCGCAACATGTAATAAATTCTTTCAACTGTACCGCATGCGCTTAGTATCCTGGAACGTAAACGGCATCCGTGCCGTGGCCAACAAAGGCCTGCTGGAATCTCTGAACTCCTTGGAGGCCGATGTCGTTGGTTTCCAAGAAACCAAGGCCACCGAAGAACAAGTGGCCGAGGTGTTGCAACCGATGGTTGACGCCGGCTGGCATTTGGAGGCCTCGTCGGCCGAGCGCAAAGGGTACTCCGGGACGGCCATGCTTTCCCGCCAGAAACCCCTGCGCGTTCTTCGGGAGTTGCCCCAAAGCGAGCACAATTCCGAAGGGCGGTTGATTGCGGCAGAATTTGACGACCACTGGGCGGTAACCGCCTACGTACCCAACAGCGGGGGAGAACTCGCCCGGTTGCCGTACCGAAGCACCTGGGACCAAGACCTTACGGCCTTTTTGGCGGAGCTCGACAAGGAAAAGCCCGTCTTCTTTGGGGGCGACCTCAATGTGGCCCACCAACCCATGGACATTGCCCGGCCCAAAGCGAATTACAACAAAACTCCGGGGTATACCCAGGTCGAAATCGACGGATTCACACAGTTGCTGCAAGCGGGATTCGTCGATTCGTTCCGCACCCTGCATCCCGACCGCGTGGAATACTCGTGGTGGAGCTACCGCGGCGGCGCCCGGGAGAACAACATCGGCTGGCGCTTGGATTACTGGGTGGTCAGCCAGCGCATGGCCAACCGCCTCGAAGCCGCCCGCATCCATCCCGGCATTGCTGGATCGGACCACGTGCCGGTTTCGGTGGATTGGAAGTAATCCTGCAGATTCGCCTTTTAAGCGACACACCCATCAGGAGGCCCTTTAGCGCCCCGATCCCGGCAGGGAGTTCTTGGCGAGCTCCCGGGCCATCGCAGCATCTTTAGCGGCCTCAAACGCTGCAAATGCCCCTTCTGGGCTTTCGTAGATCCTTCCCGCCAAGGGTTGGAGCGGTTTGTAGGTAATTATTTGCCCCGCAGACAAATTCGACCAGCGCAAAACGGCTTGGCGGTACCGCGGATCTTGCCGCACCGACTGCGTGGTTCCATTGGTCGACATCCCAAACGACTCAAACAACAACCGTCCGGCAGAATCCACCCGGTTCAAATCCAACAAACATTCGGCCAGTCCCAGTCGGGCTGAGCCAAAGTCCCGGGATCGCTGCAAAGCCTCCAAATAATGCGGAATCGCTTCCTTGGGCAACCCTCGGTAGCGGTACAGGTTTCCCATTTGGTTGAGGGTCAGAATGTGGTTGGGGTGCAGCGCCAATGCGGTCCGGAAATGCGCCTCGGCTTGAGCGAAGGTGGGTGCAGAGGTTTGCTGGACTTCCGTAAAGAGCGCGCCCATGCCTTGGAAATAAGGCAGCGGATTGCCGTAGCGGTCGATTTCGTTCCACCGGCTGTAGGCGGTTGTGGCCGTTGAAAGCAACAAAGGCGCCTTTTGGGACGCATTGGCCTGCAAAACGTCGGCATTCGCCTCTGTTCCAGCACGTCGTTGTTCCAAAATAAAGGCACTCGGGAGGATTAACAGCAGGGCCATCCCGCCGGTAGCCCACGAGGGAATCCAGGAAATGCGCGGTCCCGTCCCGGCCAACTGCCCGACGCCTGCAAGGGCCAATAACCAAGGCAAGGTGACCGCCGCCCGCTCCAACGGAAACTCGAAGAGGCTATACACAAAGACCCCCACCAAAACCGCTGCCAAATAGGCTTTTTCTATGCCTTTTGGAGATTTCCATAAGGCCCACAGGGCCGTGCCCCAGACCAGTACCCACAGGGCCAATCCCGGCCACCCCCATTCGCTGGCCACCCACAAAAAGTCGTTGTGGGGGCGGATTTCTGCGGTGATTCCTTCCGCAACCGACGGGTCCATGCCGTTCAAACCGTATCCGGGAAAATGAATCACCCATTGACCCGCGCCGATGCCGGTCCACGGATGCGCTTGGAGCATTTTCAGACTGTGGTCCCAGTAGACCTCCCGAATGCGCAAATTTTGCGGATCCAGAAGGGTCTCCCGGATTTTGGGTTGGGCCAAGGCCGCTCCCACCAACAGGGCAAAAATCCCCAAAGGCACTGCCAGGCGACGGGCCGTTAGCTTCAACGCCGTCGACGAGGTAACCGCCCAGACCGCCAAACCGAGACCGGCACCCAACCAAATGCTTCGGGTGCGCAGCAGCGCCAAGGCCAAAACCGCCAGAATGCCTACGCCCCCCGCCACCAAGCGCCACTTGCGGTCGTCGGAAGGAGTGTTTAGGTGGTAGAAAGCGCCCCAAGCAGCGACCAAAAGGGCAGATGCCGTAAAGTTTTTGTGGCCCAAAAGACCCGGAGCGGCGTAGGGGTCGTTCCAAGCAACACCCCAACCGACGGTTTTCCAATCCAACAATACGCTGACGGCCAGCACCCCGGCCATGCCGACGCCAAATGCAGCCCCGTGTGAAATTCCGATTTTTTGTTGCGCCAACAGCCGTCCCACGGCCCACAACCAGCCGGCATAAAGCCCCATTCGGCCCACGGTTCCCCACCACTCAGACACCACGTACGCATGGGGAAGGCCCGTCAAAGACCAGGTCAAAAGGGCCGTTAAAGCCAGGGCTGCGCCGCTGGAATGGGTGCACGGCGAAGCCGTACCGCGAAGTCCCCAAACGGCGAGAATCCCCGCCAGTAGAGCACCAGAAAGAAGCAAGGGCCAATGGCTCGGGTCGCCCAGGGCTTGGCTGGACTCCCACGTGGCGGGGTACAAAAAGAGGGCTCCGACTCCAGCAGCTCCCCAGAGGGAATAGGCGGTAGACCCCGAAGCAGGGGCTGGAGCCCGTTCCGTTTTGGCAACGCGTTTAGACATAAGCCGAAGGTACAGCGAGGCCCGAAGGTCCACAAGCCCCGGCGGAGAAAAGGAACTTTCCGGAACGTTCGAAAAAAATGGAAACAAAAAGGGCGGCCCACCGGGCCGCCCTTTCCAAAAAGATGCAGGAAAAAGCTTACGCTTCTTGGCCCACTACTTCAAATACGAAGTCGACGTTCACCGTGCGGTGCAAGCGAACCTTGGATTGGTACTTGCCAGCGGTCTTAACGGTTCCACCGATGATGGTGATAAACTTCTTGTCGATGGCATACCCCATTTTGCTCAGCTCTTCGGCCAAGTGGAGGTTGGTAATGGCACCGAACAACTTGCCGCCCTTTCCTGCGGAAGCCGTCAACTTCAATTCTACGCGCTTCAAGTTTTCAGACATGGTGGTTGCTTCAGCAATCACTTTGGCTTCTTTGTGGGCGCGTTGCTTCAAATCTTCTGCCAACATCTTCTTCGCGGAAGGAGTGGCCAAAATAGCCATGCCGGTGGGAAGAAGAAAGTTGCGGCCGTAGCCAGGCTTTACCACCACGGTGTCGTCTTTGAACCCTAGGTTCTCAACGTCTTGTTTCAAAATAACTTCCATGGTGCAGGCTTATTTCAGGTTATCGGCCACGTAAGGCATCAGCGCCAAGTGGCGTGCGCGCTTTACGGCTTGCGCTAATTTGCGCTGGTACTTCAAGGACGTGCCAGTCAAACGACGGGGAAGAATTTTGCCTTGGTCGTTCAAGAAACGCAACAAATAGTCGGGGTCCTTGTGATCAATGTGCTTGATGCCGTACTTCTGGAAGCGGCAGTACTTCTTCTTGTTGTTTGTGTCGATGGCAATCGGCTGCAAGTAGCGAACTTCTCCGCTGGGAGCCGCCGCGTTGGTGCTTTCAATCGTGCTCATTCTTCAACGGAATTATTTGTTGGCAACTTTGCTCCGACGCTTAGCAGCGTATTCAACTCCGTGCTTGTCCAAACGGACAGTCAGGAATCTCATAACGCGCTCGTCGCGACGCATTTCTACTTCCATCGGTGCGATGGCGGTGGCTGGTGCTTGGAATTCGACCAGCTGGTAGAATCCGCTCTTCTTCTTATCGATAGGGTAAGCGAGCTTTTTCAAGCCCCACTTTTCAACGTTGATAATTTCAGCACCAGTACCTTTCAAAAGGCCTGTGAATTTATCAACCGTTTCCCTTACCTGATCATCAGATAAGACGGGATTCAAAATGAAAACGGTTTCGTACTGATTCATTTGAAATGAATTTTTTAGGGCTGCAAATATACGACTTATCTTTGGAATGTGGAAACGGGATATACGGTATCGGCGCGAAAGTATCGGCCGCAGCGATTTGAGTCGGTGGTGGGACAGTCCCACATTACCGAAACTTTGGAGCACGCAGTGCAGTCCGGGCGGATTCCGCAGGCAATGTTGTTTTGCGGTCCAAGAGGAGTAGGTAAAACTACTTGCGCTCGAATTTTGGCCAAAATCATCAACGAATCCACCGTCGAGCCGGGTGCGGATGTAGGATTGAACATCTTTGAGCTGGACGCGGCCTCCAACAACAGTGTGGAGGAAATTCGATCCATCACGGACAGCGTTCGCATTGCACCGGCCGTGGGCCAATACAAGGTGTACATCATCGACGAGGTACACATGCTGTCTCAGGCGGCCTTCAATGCTTTTTTGAAAACGCTGGAAGAGCCTCCGCGTCACGCCATATTTATCTTGGCGACCACGGAAAAACACAAGATGCTTCCTACCATTCTTTCGCGTTGTCAAATATTTGATTTTAAGCGAATTGGAGTTGAGGATATTGCGTCCCATTTGGCTTTCGTAGCGTCCAAAGAAGGGATTTCGGCGGAGCCCGAAGCGTTGCACGCCATCGCCATCAAGGCCGACGGTGCGTTGCGGGATTCGCTCTCCATTTTTGACCGCGTGGCGAGTTTTGCCCAAGGCAACATCACGTATGCCTCGGTGGTGGACAACCTCCAAATGCTGGATCACGACGTCTATTTTTCCGTAGTTGATTCGTTGATTGCGCACGACGTGCCGGGTGTTTTGGTGCGTTTCCATCAGGTTTTGGAGCGCGGGTTCGACGGTCATCAATTTGTCATTGGATTGG
>JBIIBX010000102.1:0-5831 GCA_044239185.1 Schleiferiaceae bacterium
GGAAATATCGCAGGTTTGGCGTTTTCCAAAGGATTCAACGCCGGCTTTGCCAACACCACTTGGCTTCAAGGTGCCGGTATTCAAGTGAATTCGGCCGCATTGGCAACCCCAACCCGAAACGGGGTTCTGGGCATCCACGTAACCAATTTTGACTACGGCGACATTGAAGTGACTACCAATGAACTGCCTGATGGCGGTGCGGGTATTTACTCACCAGGTAGCACCGTTCTGGGTGTCGCTTATTCGCAGATGTTCACCGACAATATCTACGGTGGTGTAAACATCAAGTTGTACAACTCGTCCATTTCGAACCTGACGGCATCGGGCATGTGCTTTGATGCAGGGGTGCAATACGTTGCCGGAAAGTCCCGCGATTTTCGCTTTGGTATTACGTTGCGCAACATCGGGCCCTCCTTTGGGTACCGCGGGGACGGTTTGGCCGTGGTGCTTCCCGTAGAGTGGGGTACCTATGCCAACACCTACAACGTGCGCGCCCAGGCGTTTGAATTGCCTACCCAGTTGGCCATTGGCTTGTCCAAGGATTATTCCTTACCCGGCAAGCAGAAGTTGACGTTTGCAGGGAATTTCATTTCGAATTCTTTCAAGAAGGACCAATTTACGGTGGGCGGTCAATACAGCTTCCGCGACCAGTTCTTCTTGCGCGGCAGCTATGCGTTGTACGACAACCGCGTGGACGGCTTGGCCACCGAGGCGTTGTCCGGTCCCGCCATGGGATTCACATTTAAAACTCCTATGGGCGGTGATACCAAGTTTGCCTTGGATTACGGGTACCGTTTGACGAACTCCGCCTTCGGAGGCATTCACACCGTGGGTGTTGCCTTGGAACTGTAAACGAAGGGTTATTTTCCAATAAAAGACCCCGGCCATCCGGGGTCTTTTCTTATTTTTGGACTATGTCATCAATTTCCTATTACACCCCAGAAGGATTCAAGAAGCTCAAAGAAGAGCTGGAATACTTGAAGTCCATAGAACGTCCGCGTGTTTCTGCTCAGATTGCTGAAGCCAGAGACAAAGGGGACTTGAGTGAAAACGCGGAATACGATGCGGCCAAAGAGGCACAGGGCCTGTTGGAGCTGAAGATCTCCAAGATGGATGACCTGATGGCCAATGCGCGCATCATGGAAGCATCGCAGATGGACAACTCCAAAGTGTTTGTTCTATCTTCCGTAAAGATCAAGAATCTCAAGAACGGAATGGAGTTGAAGTATACCTTGGTTGCGGAACAAGAGGCCGACCTTAAGTTGGGTAAAATCTCTGTTAGTTCTCCCATTGGGAAAGGCTTGTTGGGAAAGAAAGTAGGGGAAACAGCAGAGATCACCGTACCCAATGGCACCTTGTCTTTGGAAATTTTAGAAATTTCACGCTGACATGGCCTCCATCTTCACCAAAATTATGGCCGGGGACGTCCCCTCCTACAAAGTAGCCGAGAACGAATTTGCTTACGCATTTTTGGACATTCGACCCTTGTCAAAAGGCCATACCCTTGTGGTGCCCAAGTTGGAGGTAGATAAGTTGTTTGACTTGCCGGTGGACCATTACCGAGCCCTTTGGGACTTTGCCTACCAGGTGGCCCATGCCATGGAGTCGGTGTTGCACTGCAACCGGATAGGGGTAACGGTTATAGGTTTGGAAGTTCCCCATGCCCACATTCACCTTATCCCTATTCGGGGGGAGGCGGACATGAACTTTGCGATGCCCAAATTGCAACTGGAGGCCGCTGAAATGCAGTCCATAGCCCAGAAAATTGGCGAGGCCTTATTGACCCCAGCCTGATGATTTTCCCCTAGGGAAGGATTTTTGTAGGGTTTTGGTCCACGAATTGGGACCACGCGTTTTTAGACGCGCCTCCGGCGCGTTTTTTCATGCCTTTTTTCCAAGCGGCAGGCGGTTCCGAAACCGCGGATCCTCCTACAGCTGCTTTTTGCGCACCAAAAGACGAGAACGCATAACACGTCGCCACAGCCAAACCGTCGGTGGCGTCAAGTTGTTTGGGCAATTCTTTGAACCCATAAAGGGACTGCAACATGCCGGCTACCTTTTCTTTGGTGGCCCCTCCGCTGCCCGTAATGCTTTGTTTGACTCGGGTTGGGGAGTACTCAAAAACAGGCAACGATCGGGATAGAGCGACGCCCATGGCCACACCTTGTGCACGGCCCAATTTCAGCATGGACTGCACATTTTTCCCAAAAAAGGGTGCCTCCAGGGCTACCACATGGGGCTGAAAGCGCTGAACCCACTCCTCAACAGCCGCATGGATGTCTTGCAGCCGTTCCAACGCTTCCTTTTTGGTGGAGAAACGGATGGCTTGCATCCCCAGCAATTCCAGTTTTTGCCCCCGTACCGCAATAGCAGAAAGGCCCATCACAACCGTTCCGGGGTCAATCCCCACAACGATAAGGGCATCGGGCTTGGTCGAGGAGGACGTAGAGGAATCCAAAAGAGCGACGGCCTAGGCTTGGGGGAAATAAAGCTGGTCCCTTCCCGTGGGTTGTTGGTACAACTGCAGGTCAAAGGTGGGAGCCGCCGCCATGAGGTGGTCCATGATGTCCGACGCAACCATTTCGTACTCTTCGAACCGGATTTCCTTGACAAAGCAATAGATTTCCAACGGAATACCGGAGGACGTGGGGGCCAATTGCCGGACAAGGAGGATGTCTTTCTTGGAAACCTGGGGGTGCTCGGACAAATACGACTCCACATAGGCGCGGAAGAGGCCAATGTTGGTCATGTGGCGGCCATTGATGGAGAGCGATTTATCTGCTTGGGAGGAGGCGTTAAACGCTTCGATGTCTTTCTGTCGGGCATCAAGGTACCCTTGGAGGCGCTCCACCTTGCGCATGCGCTCAATCAAGGCGTCGTCGGCATAGCGAATGGTATTCAAATCCAGCAACAAAGCACGTTTGATGCGTCGAACCTTGGCCAAACGCATTCCCCGCCAATTTTGAAAGGATTCGGTAACAAAGGCCTTTGCGGGGATGGAGCTCAAGGTGTTGTCGAAATTTTTCACCTTCACCGTGGTTAGGTCAATGCTCACCACATCGCCGTCCACTCCAAATTTATCGAAAGTGATCCAGTCGCCTTTTTTAAGCAGGTCGTACATGGAGATTTGAAAGTTGGCCAGCAGGCCGTTGATGGCGTCTTGAAAGATCAAGATGAGGATGGCGGTGAAACCGGCTAAGGCTCCAACCAACGTACCCAACGCGGTGCCTGTCAAAACAGAAAACATGCCCAATATCCCCAAAATCCAGCTCAGGAACTGGGCCACTTGCAAGAGGGTCCGAACCGGTTTGTCTTTGAATTTTGGGTTGTCTTCCAACACGTGGGCCATGGCCCGGGCGGTTTTATTGACCAAAAGAATCAGCTGCCAAACGATGTACAGGCTGGCAATTTGCACCAAGAAACCCGCTGTTTTTGGATGTTCCGTAAAAACGACGGGAATAAATCCCTTAATAACGATTCCCGTTATAAAATGAACGCCTGTTTGGAAGACTTTTTCTTCCAGAAAATAGTCGTCCCATTTGGCTTCGGTGCGATGCACCCAGCGCCGGATGAGGCCGATGACCACCCGTCGGGCAATGAAGTCGGCCAAAACACTGGCGGCCAGCAAGATGCCTATGTCTAGAAGCAACGTGAATGCGGAAAGCCAGGGCGTAGCGACGCCTTGTTCAACCATCCATTGGGTGGCCCAGTGCTTGGGCATTGATAGGGGCTCCATGGAATAAAGGTAATTCATTACCGGGGGCAGCGCAATTTTTTAAAGAAGATCGCCGGGGCGATCAGGGGGCAACCACCACGGAAGCACGTCCGACGCCCGATGCGTAGAAATAGCCCAAGGCGTATTCCCGTGGGTCCGCTTCCCTCCAAATGTTTCCAACAACCAAGGCAGGCGCCGGGTCAAAGGGGGAGCCCACTTGCAACGTGGTTTGGCGCAGCAGATTGAGGAATTGAAAAAATTCGGGACTGATGCTGGAAACTTCTACTTGGTAACGCACTCCGACGCTGTCCGGACCGGCAAATTCCACCGCCGGAAAGTCCACGTTGTTGAAGCTGCGGCCGTCGTTGAATTGGTCGTCGAAGAAGGTTATGTTAAAAGGAAGGTTTTCCAATGTGTCGTTGCGCCACACCTTGAACCGGTATTGGTCGCCTTTTCCGGCGGGCTCGGTGAAATGAACCAGGGAGTAGCGGCCTGGACGGACAAAGGGAGCGCGCGGTCGGTTTTCGGAGTAGATGGAATCGATGGAAGGGCAACGCCGAATGGTTTCTGCACCTGTAATCCACGGTTTGGGGTCTCCGGGCATCCAAACCCGCAAAGAGTAGGAATTTCCCATTTGTCCGACGGTCTTTCCGCGGTAGGAGCCCGGTTTTGTGGGGAGTGCATCCAACGTATCCACCGCCTGGCCGTTTGCGTACAGCACAAGCACGGCATCGCTCACGGGGGTGTTGGGGGACTGGTTCAAGTACGTGGAGCTCCAAAAAACTTCGGCTGAAACGGAGTCTTCGTTGGTAATTCGAGCGTTCACAATGGGCCGAACCGTTCCGTCGGGAAGGTCCAGCTCAATGGGGTCTTGGCAGCTAGGAAGCACCAGCGAGCTCCCGCCAACCACCAGCAACCAAGCCGAAATACGTAAAAACGACCTCAAGGAAGTCGGGGTAGGAGATGCCATTGGGTCGCTCATTAGAAAGAGAAATTATAGGTCACATAGGGGATGGCCGTCCCAAAAACACTCAGTCGGTACGCTTGTACCTGCAAGGTGTTGAAGTCTTGGCGGAAGAAAACGCTGTACGGATTGCGGCGGGCATAGGCGTTGTACACGCCAAAAGCCAAGGTCGGCTTTCGGTTGCCTTTGCCTTTGAAGGCGAATGTAGCAGCCAGGTCCAGCCTGTGCGTGGCAGGCGTAAGGCCGCCGTTTCGGTTGGCATAGATGGGGTACGGAATGCCCTCAAACTCGCCGCGGCTGTCTGGGTACGTGATGGGCCGTCCGGACTGGTAGCTCCAGGTACCGCTTAGGTCCCACTGCTTGTTGGGGGCGTAGTTGGCGACCAGGTTCAGGTCGTGTAGCTTGTTGTAGTTGGCCAAATACCATGCGCCGTTGTTGACAGACAGTCCGCGTGTGGGGCCGTCCACCTGCAGTTCGGTGCGGGAAAGGGTGTAGGAGATCCAGCCGTTGAACTTGCCGGTTTTCTTTTCCAGCATGAACTCCAGGCCGTAGGCACGTCCCTTGCCGCGCAGCAACTCCGTCTCGATGTTGTCCTTGAAAATCAAATCGGCGCCGTCTTTGTAATCCACAATGTTCTGCAGCCCTTTGTAGTACGTTTCGATGGTCAGCATGCCCGCTCCGCGCGCCAGTTTCTGCACAAATCCCAAGGCGACTTGCTGGGCAGTTGCCGGTTCGATGTATGCACCGGCAGGACGCCACACGTTAACGGGGGTGGGAGAGGTGTTGTTGGAAATCAAGTGGATGTACTGCCGGTTTCGGTTGTAACTGGCCTTCAACGAAGCGTTTTCGGAGAGTTCCAGGTTGGCAGACATCCGGGGTTCCAATCCTGCCAGCCCCGTGAACCAGCGGATGGATTCGCCCTTTTCGTACGTTCGGGTGCCAATGGCCGTGGAGTCCTCGTAAATCCCCCCGGGTTTGTAAAGGGTCAACGTGCGAGGCCCCAGGTTGCCAAAGGCGCTGTACCGCAGCCCCGACGTCACCGAAAACAGCGGCGTGGCCTTCCAGGTGTGGCTGATGTAGGCCGACGGTTCGGTGGCCCATTCTTGGTTCAAGGAGAGATTCACCGCCCCCGTGATTTTACCGGGAGAGAAT
>JBIIBX010000008.1:0-21534 GCA_044239185.1 Schleiferiaceae bacterium
CGGGATTGGCATTTACGGGCATCGGCTATTTAAAGAGCCGAATCAACCAAACCCCGTTGTTTCGAAGCGTTTTTGAAACCCTATCGCTGGGTGCCGCCGCTGCATCGTTGGCTTATTTTGCTGGACATTACTTGGAGTATTTATTGAATTGAACTAATTCATAGATTTAAAAATAAGAGGATTAGCATTAATTGAAATCTTTTTTTCTTGTTCTCCTTTCAAAACAGTTAATCGGTCAGAAGGCCACTGGTATTCCCATTCTTCCGGTCCTAAAACCCGAATAATATAGGATCCTTCGGGTATCCATTCTCTTCGAGTCGTGTTTCCCTCTAGTAAGAACCGGAGGGTATTGCCGGTAGCCACGTCTTTCAAAATCAACAAGGCCTGGCACCTTTGATGCATTCCCTCCACGTGGCATTCCAACTGAACCGGGACAGACTTGGACCTTGAATAAAGGGTGGAATGTCTGTTGCCCAATTGAATGCCTTGACTTATGCGCAATTGCATGGACCAGTTTGTCTGCTTTTGGGCCGTAAACTGAATCTGGTACATCCCCATATGCCCCCACTTCCCTTGTGTTTGCAAACCCACTTCCCAGGGAAACCGCTGGCTTCTATCTAACCCCGACGCCCCATAAATGCGGTGAACGCCTTTTCCTGCTCCCAAACTCCAGCCAACACCACGTGAGTGAACAAAGGCAGCAGATTCCATGTAAACACCTGATTTCGAATTTTTCTGGGTCAATTGTAGCCGGTGATTGCTTTGAATTCTCCATCGATCTTTTGAAGCATTCAACGAAAAGCTCGCCCATTGCGCCGGTTGAACGCTGACCCTCAATTGCCCTCTATTCTCCCAGGTGGTTCGGTAGTTTAACTGGATTTTTTTCCATTGGAATTCTGCACCATACAAACTGTTTTCTGACCAGCCTCCCAATAAGGTTGCTCGAAATGCTGTTGCTTGTGGTTGCCATTGGATTCTCCATCGATTGCCTACTTCTATTTGCCAATCGGGGGCAAAATAGCCTACGCGAGCACCCCAAGAAGGATGCGTATCGAAGCGAATTCGTTGCTCTTTCCACGAATAAGCCCACTGGGTTGCCACTTTACGCGAGGTGACGTCGTACCAAAACCCGCCCTCCCCTTTTTTGTATTTCCATGCTCCATTCACCCAAAATCCATCTGCCCATTTCCCCAGATGTATTCTTTGGTTTCCACTTTGCACAGAAATACTGGACCTGCTTCCCATCTGATCCCATTGGAGCCTGGTACTCTTTTTCTGTACACTCATTGTCCCTCCTGGAAAGACCGACCACGGGTGCATACCGCTGCCGCTTAACTGAGCAGAAAGAGCGACTGTCCAAAGCAATGGACTCAAAGGTTCCATTGCCAGCGTCTTCGATCGTTGTCCACCAAAACCAACTTTCCGTCCCGCTTTGAAAGGGAACTCCATTTGATCTTTTTTTCTTCGCCAGGCAAGATTACCCATTCATTTTTTTGAACCGCACCACCGCGCTCGGTCCAAGAAGCACGCGGCATCCACAAGGATTCGGATCGATTGGAGAGATGTACCCACACCCCTCCTGCACTGTCCCGAAGCGCGGCGGCCGATAGCAAGGAATCGGACGGGCTTTCTCCTGCCGCCAAAAGTGCTACGCCATAGCGAATAACCGCAACCAATCCGATGGAATCGGTCAAAGGTTTCCATTGGTATTCCAACGAAACGGCTGGCTCCACATAAACCATGCATCCGGTCGCTTTCTGCCGTTTGGTTAGATCTGCCGAGAAAGGTATTCGGGCTTTTTGCCCCGGATCAAGCAACCACGATTTGGCTATTTCTAGCTTACCAACCAAGTGCGTATCCAAAGGAGGGGCATTCTTAGGTCGCAAGGGGGCTACAGAAAGAATGGCTGTCTCCGAATAAGAACTTCGATTCACCACTTCAATCCAGCCCTCTACTTTTTGGTGTTTTGAAAAGGCATGTGCCAAACCATTCACTACTTCCAACTGGGCCTGTACCGTTGGGCCTGCCAAAAAACCCAACGCGAAAAGAAAACCGAGCCGCCAATCGGCGGCTCGGAATGGAAAAAAGCGACGAATCATCTCAGTAATTGGATAACGTGTACCGCATCATGTAAGTACCGGACTGTTGGGTGCGAACCAAAAATGGGTCGAAGTCCAACAACGTCAGCACTTTCACACCGGAATTGGGGCCCACACCGGTGAAACCACTCTCAATATTCTCCGCAATCAATCCCGTCAATTGCGTATTGCTAACCGTGGTGTGGTAAAAAGTACCCATGTTTCCATTGCTAGGTGCCGTGGATAAGAACTTCAGATACAAACCCGGGGGAAGAGTGGGTTGCACTTCCACACTGATCGATCGAAAATTATCCGGCGCATTGGCTGCAATGCTCGTAAATTGAATGTAGGTGTCATGAAAACCAGTTAGCAGGGGTACATCACCTGCTGCGACCGGGGCTACAATCGGAAACGACAGGGCCGAAATGGGATTGCCGCTTTGGTCCACAATCCGCATCATAGCCACTTCATCAATGGCAACATTGGCGGCTACATTCGTGACATTCTGACCAAATGCAGCCAGGGGCAAAAGGACAGCTACGCTGCCCAAACGAAATTTTGACATGTTGTTTTGTTTTTAAGGTTAATAGGGCTTCGGCCGAAATCCTTGTACAAAATTGGCTCAATGCCGAATTCCTCAGGAAAGAATTCGACGAACCGTCAAAATGCCGCGTTGAGTGGATGCATTGGGGGCACGAACCTCCTTTTATCCCAAATATTTACACAAAAAAAAGGCCGCCTCTTACGAGACGGCCTCTTCAAGAAAAGAAAGCGTGAGCTTACTTGTTGTCTTTGATCGCCAAAGCGTAGATCACCAAACCAAAACCGATTTTGTTAACGGCGTCGGCAAGGTTGTAGAACAAGTTCAATGAACTGGCGTCGTGGCCCATGTCGATTCCAAACAATCCACCGTGGGTTCCCAAGATGTAACCGATTGGGTAGATCGCCCAGCCCACCAATACGAAATTGCGCAAGTGACGAACAGCCGTGGCAACGTTAGGACCAGCGTTTGCTGCAAGCTGTGCAACTTCGCCTTTCCATACCAACCACAAAATGTAGAAGTACGCCGCTCCAGACAAGGCACCGTATACCCACTGCTGGGTTGCGTAACCTTCACCTACGTAGACAGCCTCACCGATGTAACCGAGAACCAACATGGCTACGGAAGCAGCGATCAGTTTCCACAGCAAGGACATTGTGCCACCTGCTTTCTTGGTGATCAGGTAAAACTCTACGCACATCAACGGAACAGTCAGCGTCCAGTCAATGTAACGCAAAACAACGGGAGACTGGCCGGTGGCCATCCAGTAGTCGCGCATGTAGAAATAATGCACTGCAGCAATTCCTGTGATCAGACCGGAAACCAACAAAGAGGATTTCCAAGCGTCAGAAACACGTCCACGCTCCAGCAAGAAGAACACCGTAGCGGCCATCATGGCCATGTATCCGGTGAAGAAGGTAAACCCAACGTAATCCTGAGGATCAAAGTTGGCAGCGGCGTTGAGTAACATCATTTTGTGATGGTTTTAAGGGGTTAATGTGTTCGATTAACAACTAATGTAAGTAATTGTTTGTCAAATATGAGAAAAAAATTCAATACGATTAAGTGTTTCGCAAACACTTCATTACAAAATTCTTTCCAACGATCTAACCGGTGGTGAACTTTTGGTGTAGCCAAAACATTTCATCACCCATGTGCGTTTACCATTTATGCCCTACCGCACGCTGGATACCGATCGCATTGAATGGCGAGATCCGACGTTCTTCGAAGAAGAGCGCATGGTGCGCAGGGCTTTGGTAAAAATGCATCTGTTGGCATCGGACCTGTGGGTTCTCAGCGCACGGTTTCACCAAAACACAGACAGCCTTGTCGCTGCCCGTCTTATTGTTTTGTGCCAAAGGCCTCATTGGAGCGAATCCGATTGGAAACGCGGCTACCGGTTGCTAAGAAAGATCCATTTTCGTTTTGAACATGCTGCCAGCATGGACTGTTTTGATGATTACCTGGACGCATGGACTTCTTGGATTTGCGTATATGCCTTTTTTGAGCTGGTCGAAGCCAAAAGGCAAGACGTACGGCATGCTTATGCCCATGGCTTGAGGCATTTGCTGAATTGACGCGACCGAGATCGGTTGTACCTTTATTCTATGGTACCTCGTGTTTTGTGCATAACAGGCGGCATGGGCGCTGGAAAATCCGTTGCGGTAGACTTTTTCCGTGATTTGGGATGGCCCGTTTATCCATCGGACGAAAGAGCTAAAAACCTGGTTGCGGGTTCTGCCCAAATGCAATCCGAGTTGGTGAACGCTTTTGGCAGTGCAGCCATTCGGCCTGACGGAACCCCCAATGCCTCGCACCTTGGAGTGCTTGCTTTTTCCTCACAAGTCCATTGGGAAACACTTAACTCGATCATCCATCCTGCTGTGCACAAGGATTTTGCGACCTGGTTGAGCCAAATGAAAGGCGCGGAATGCCCTTGGGTTGTCCGGGAATCTGCCCTTCTTTTTGAAGTTGGACTTTCGTCCTCGTGCGACCGCATACTGCTGATAACGGCACCGGAGTCCATTCGTCGAGCGCGGATCGCCGCGCGAAACCCTGAGCAAAGCCAAGACGCCTTGTACAAAAGGATGTCTTTTCAATGGGACGACGAACGCAAAAGAGCCCTTTTAAGAGCCGGGGATTGTGAAATTGCCAACGCTGCAACCAAGGAAAACTTGCGTGATCAATTGGCCCTGTGGTACGATAAGGCGTTTACCCACTAACAAAACGAGTAGCAATGAATAAAAAAGCCGGCGAAAACGCCGGCTTCCCTGGTTTGGTTAATGGGTATGTAGACACACCGTACTTCTAGCAAATCTAATCGCGCTCATCATTATCCCGTGTCTCATTTGAACTCTTGTTTCTATTTCTGTTTTCGATGAGCCGGTACACCGTGGCACGTGACACGCCCAGATACGCAGCCAAATGTTCTTTGGTACCGTGTTTTAAAAGCTCCGGGTACTTGGCTGCCAATTTCTGCAGATGCTCCTCCTTTTTGGTACTCAACCACCGAATGCGTTCTCTCCTTTTGGCCAGTATTTCGCGGCCCACTTCGTAACTCAATTGCTCCCAAGGACTGGCTTCGTTGCGCAATTCCCGCTCCGCTTCCTGACTCAGTCTGAGAACACGCGTCGGTTGCAGCACCTCCAAGCGGCTTCGAGAAGGCTCACCAAAAAGGTATTTAAACTCATTTACACAGTATTCCCGCGAACCGATAAAGGCATAAATAAAAGCTTCGCCAAAATCATTGATCCAGTATTCCGACAAAAATCCATCTACAACAAAATAATGGTCGGCGCGCGTCTCGCCCATATCCCAAAGGACTTCGCCCGGATTTAAGGTTATTGGTCCTTCGTACAAGGATGCCAATTTTAGCAACCACGGTTGGTAGGCGTCAAAGTTGTCCCCTAACAACCGTTTAAAGCTTTCCAAGAGAATGGCAAACGAATCCTCTTGGTGCACATTCTGCGTCGTTTCAATTTCGTCCATACCCTTGTTTTAACACCCGATGCAAACTGGAACGACTCAATGAAAGAAAGTTGGCAAGTTCTTCACGTGTAAGCAAGGAAAGAAGGGCCGGATACTGATTCAATGCATGTGCCAACCGTTTTGCAGGAGACAATTGAACCAATTGCGCTGTACGGGAACGGTAATTACCCAAGGTTTTGAGAGACAACGCATTGATCAAATCAAAGCCCAAATCATGGGCCGCATGGATGCGCTCAAAATCCCCTTTTGTTAGGTGCCAAATGGGCGACTGGGACAAGCACCGCATTGCCGTTTGCGCGGCTTGTTGGTAGAAAAAAACATCTTCGCACCAAAACAATTGCCCGGGAACCACCAACCGAAGGACCGATGTTCCATCGCCTTTGGTATCGACCTCCACCAAGGCCCCCGCCTCCAAATAAAACAAAAAAGGACTATCATCGCCTTCCCACCACAACTTGTCTCCCCGATTCAAAGGAGCCATGGGTTGAAAAGACTCCGCCAAATCTCTTGCCGCTAGTAGGTGCCGGCTCGAATTGGAATTCAATAAATTAAGGAGATCCCTATGGATTTTTTGTTTCGGATTTTCGTGGTGCATTTGTACCCTCTAATCCCTGTTTTTTTTGTTGGGATTGAAGCTGTACCAAGCTAGCATAAATTCCCTTTTTTTCCAAAAGATACTTGTGGCTTCCGTATTCGGCGACTTTGCCGCAATCCAAAACCAAAATTTTATCGGCTTTGGAACCTACCGATAACCGCTGAGCAATAAGCAAGGAAGTCCTGCCCGAAACCGCTGCGGGCAGGGCTTTTACAATGGTGGCCTCTGTTTTGGTATCCACTGCGCTGAGTGCGTCGTCCATCAACAAAATGGGGGCTTCTTTGAGGAAAGCTCGGGCCATCGAAATACGTTGTTTTTGACCGCCACTTAACGACACTCCACGTTCGCCTATTTCGGTTTCGTAACCCGATGAAAATCCAACAATATCGTCGTGAACAGCCGCCCATTTAGCTGCCGTTTCTACGTTTTCTTGACTGCGTTCAAATGGACTTCCAAAACGGAGGTTATTGCCTACTGTATCGGAAAACAAAAAGGCATCTTGCGGAACAAAGGCGATGTGTTTTCTCAAGGTGGGAAGGTCCCATTCTCTTAGGTCGACTCCGTCCAGCAGAATGCGGCCACTTGACGGATCCATAGAACGGACCAAGAGCTGTGCCAAGGTGGTTTTACCGCTGCCGGTTTTTCCTGTAATCACAACCATCTCACCGGGTTGCACACAAAAATTAACCTCACTAAGTGCTTGGATACCGGTATCGGGGTAGGTGAAACTGACGTTGTCAAACGTCCATTCTCCGCGCACATGATCCGGACAATATCCGTTTACCGGCCCCAGGACAAGCGGCTTTTCTTGCATAAATTCATGAATGCGTGCCATGGATGCTTCAGCGCGCTGAATAAGGCTCATGACCCACCCAATGCTGGCAATGGGCCAGGTGAGCAAGTTGACGTAGTAAATGAATTCCGCAATCACACCGGAAGACCATTTGCCTTCGATAACGCCCAATCCCCCAATCCAAACGGCCAAAACGGTCGAAAGTCCAACCAATAACAACATCAAAGGTTGAAAAAGCGCATTGATTTCAAACAACCTTGCATTCTTTTGGTACGAATCCTCGGCAGCTTGCTGGTACCTCGATTTTTGGGCATCCTCTGCCGCAAAGGCCTTCAATACCCGAATGCCTGCAAAGGTTTCTTGGGCAAAAGTGCTCATGCGGGATTGCTGCTCTTGCACGTCCTGACTGGCCTTGTTGATGCGGTCGCTCACTTTGTAGATGGCCCAAACCAAAAAAGGCATAGGAGCCAACACCCAAAGGCTCAATTCGACGTCGACCCGAAACATAAAAATCAAGGCCAAAAGCGTGGCAAAAAACGTATTGATGCTGTACATGACGGCAGGCCCGAGGTACATCCGGACGCGGCTTACGTCTTCGGATATGCGGTTCATCAAGTCGCCGGTGTTGTTTTTTCGGTAGAAGGCAGCGTCCAAATGCTGGTACTGCGCATACAAGTCGTTCTTTAAATCGTATTCAATGTGGCGGCTCATTACGATCAAGGTTTGCCGCATGAGAAACGTAAACAAGCCACGCAAAGCGCTGAAAAACAAGATCAATAAGCTGTAACGCAACAAGTCTTGGTGGAGCGCATTCGTCACGCCGTGGGCAATCGCCAACTCGACCGAGGCAAATGCTTCCCGAATAAAAACGGCGGGATAGGTTTGAAACAGGACAGAGAGAATGACAAAAGCTACGCCCCCAAACAAATGCTTGGGGTAACGAAGGAAGTACCGGTTGAGGTAGAATAGATTTTTCATGGGGGCACACAAAGTTACTCCGCCTTACCTTTGTGCTATGACCCAGGAACCCGGATTTTTGGATACCGTTTTGGCCGACTACCGCTTGGCGGTGATCAGCCGCGAAGCCAGCCTACTCGGACGCAAAGAAGTATTGACTGGAAAAGCCAAGTTTGGCATTTTTGGAGATGGCAAGGAACTGGCCCAAATTGCGTGGGCAAAAGTTTTTAGAGACGGAGACTTTCGCAGCGGATACTACCGCGACCAGACCTTTATGCTGGCCATTGGCCAGCTGTCCGTAAGGGCCTTTTTCTCCTCTTTGTATGCAGATCCAAGTTTGGACCGCGAACCCGCCAGTGGAGGCCGTCAAATGAACGGACACTTTGCCACGCGTTCTTTGGAAGAGGGTGGCGCATGGAAATCCTTGGTCGACCAAAAAAACAGTTCATCCGACATCAGTCCCACCGCGGGACAAATGCCCCGCTTGTTGGGCTTAGCGCAAGCGTCTAAGGTTTACCGCACGCTTGGCGTGGACAATTCCTTCACGCGAAACGGCAACGAAGTAGCGTGGGGAACCATTGGAAATGCCTCCACCAGCGAGGGCTTGTTTTGGGAAACCATCAATGCGGCCGGGGTCCTCCAAGTACCTATGGTCATCAGTGTTTGGGACGACGAATACGGGATTTCCGTTCATGCACGCCACCAAACCACGAAAGAAAGTATTTCGGAGGTCTTGGCGGGTTTTGCCTCCAACGAAGCCAAGGCGGGATACAAAATCTTGACTGTCAAAGGATGGGATTACGCCCAATTGGTTGCCACCTACGAGGAAGCCGAAAAATGGGCCCGGGAAGAACATTGCCCGGTTTTGGTGCACGTACAAGAGTGTACCCAACCCCAAGGGCATTCCACTTCCGGTTCGCACGAACGGTACAAAACCCCGGAGCGTTTGGCCTGGGAAAAAGAATACGACTGCTTGACGCAGTTCCGCGAATTGATCCTAAAGAGCGGCTTTGCATCCGACGAGCAGCTGCTTCAAATCGAAAAAGAAGCGGCCGATTGGGTCAAAGAGGAAAAGAAAGCCGCCTTCGAGGCCTATCTGGCTCCCATTCAAGCCTTGCGCGACGAAGCCGTATCGCATCTTGAAGCGTTGGACGCACTGGATGAGGCAAAAGCCTTGAAATCCAACCGAGAACCCCTCCGTCGTGAGTGTTTGGCGCCGGTTCGAAAGGTGCTGGCCACTGCCCATGATTCTTCCGCCAAACAGTCTGCCCAGCACTGGGTGGATCGGGAACGCCAAGCCGGATGGGAAGCCTATTCGTCCCTCTTGCACAGCGGCTCTGCGCTGGATGTTCAAGAAGTTCCAGCCGAATTTGACTCCACCCCCAATTTGGCAGACGGTCGGGTTATCCTCCGAGACAACTTCCGCGCCATTTTCCAAAAACACCCAGAAACCTTGATTTTTGGGGAAGATTCCGGTACCATCGGGGACGTCAACCAAGGATTGGAAGGGCTACAGGCCGAATTCGGCGAAACCCGCATTGCCGACGCCGGCATCCGGGAGGCCACCATTTTGGGCCAGGGCATCGGAATGGCCATGCGCGGCCTCCGGCCAATTGCCGAAATCCAGTATTTGGACTACCTGCTTTACGCCTTGCAAATCATGTCCGACGACTTGGCCACCGTGCAGTACCGCACCAAAGGCGGTCAAAAAGCACCGGTCATTGTACGCACCCGAGGCCACCGTTTGGAGGGTATTTGGCACAGCGGCAGCCCCATGGGAACAATCATCCACAGCCTACGGGGCATGTACGTTTGCGTTCCCCGGAACATGACCCAAGCGGCCGGCTTCTACAACACCTTGCTCCAGGCCGACGAGCCCGCATTGGTGGTAGAATGCCTAAACGGCTACCGCCTCAAAGAAGAAATGCCCACCAATTTGGGCAGCTTTACCGTCCCCTTGGGCAAACCCGAAATCCTGCGGGCCGGACAAGACCTTACCATGGTTTCCTACGGCTCCACCCTGCGCATTGCGGCCGAGGCCTGCGAACGTTTGGAGAAAATGGGGATTGACGTGGAACTGATTGACGCTCAAACCCTTCTCCCCTTTGACTTGGACCACAAGTGCGGGCAGTCCTTGGAGAAAACCAACCGGTTGTTGGTGCTTGACGAAGATGTTCCCGGCGGAGCAAGCGCCTACCTGCTTCAGCATATATTGGAAGTGCAAGGAGGGTACCGGTACCTCGACGCCTCTCCCCGAACCCTTACCGCGCAAGCCCACCGCCCTGCGTACGGTTCCGACGGAGATTATTTCTCCAAACCGAGCACCGAGGATGTGGTTGAATTGGTGCTAACGATGATGGAAGAATAAAAAAATCCCGGAGCGCGCTCCGGGATTTTTTTTACCCTTGCTTTTTGTCAGCAAGAAAAGCGTCCAAAGCAGCGCGAACCGAACCCGATTTCTTCAGGAGTTCAGACGCCCTTTCTTCGGTCATCGGGCCCATCTCCATCAAAGTTCGGATGCCGCGGTGAACCAGCTTGGTGTTGGACATTTGCATGTCTACCATGCGGTTTCCACGCACCCGGCCCATTCGGATCATCAACGTGGTTGTCAGCATATTAAGGACCAATTTTTGGGCGGTTCCGCTTTTCATTCGGGTAGATCCCGTTACAAATTCCGGCCCAACGACTATTTCTACAGGAAAATCGACCGCTTCCGCCAACGGGGAATGGGCATTGCAAACGATGGCTCCGGTTACACAACCTGCCTGCTTCGCCGCTCGCACACCACCCAGCACGTAGGGCGTGGAGCCGCTTGCGGCAATGCCCACCACCGCATCCTGGGGAGTGATCTCGTGCGCTTGCAAGTCTTTCCAGGCTTGCTCCAGATCGTCTTCCGCAAATTCAACCGCCTTGCGGATGGCCGCATCGCCTCCGGCAATTAAGCCCACGACAACCCCGTGCGGAATTCCGAAGGTAGGCGGGCATTCCGATGCATCAACGATGCCCAATCGCCCACTGGTTCCCGCACCTAAATAAAACAACCGCCCCCCCGCTTGCATACCGGGAAGGAGAGCTTCCACCAGTAATTCCAGAGCAGGCAGCGCCTTTTCCACGGCCAAGGGAACCGTTTGGTCTTCTTGGTTAATGCCCTGCAACAGGTCCCGCGTGGACCACGTTTCCAAATCTTCATGGCGCGACGGCGCCTCGGTCGTCCGGAGATCTTTCATGCAACGAAGGTACTTCCTTTGGCTTCTTTTAACACGCAAAGTACCCCCAAATGCCTACCTTTGCCATCATGGGGAAGATCATTGCATTGGCCAATCAAAAAGGAGGTGTTGGCAAGACGACGTCGGCGGTAAACCTAGCAGCAGCCTTGGGTTTGTTGGAGAAAAGGGTATTGCTTATTGACGCCGATCCCCAAGCCAATACTACTTCCGGCTTGGGCTACGACCCCACCGCAAACGTCGTGGGCACCTACGAAGTTTTGGAGCACATGGCCACCGCTGAGGAGGGAATTTTTGCAACCGACACCCCGAACGTAGACCTGCTCCCCACCCGAATGGATTTGGTAGCCGCCGAATTGGAGCTTATAGACAAACCGGAGCGGGAGCACATGCTGAAAAAGGCCTTGGAACCGATTTTGGCGCGCTACGATTACATCCTCATCGATTGTGCCCCTTCCTTGGGCTTGGTTACTTTGAATGCGCTCACTGCCGCCCATTCCGTCCTCATCCCCATCCAATGCGAGTATTTTGCCTTGGAGGGGCTGGGGAAATTGTTGAACACCATCAAAAGCGTCCAACAAATACACAACCCCGACCTAACCATTGAGGGCATGCTGTTGACGATGTACGACTCCCGGCTGCGTTTGAGCAATCAGGTCGTGGATGAAGTCAAGCAGCATTTTCAACAACTGGTATTTGAAACGATTATTCCCCGGAATGTCAAATTGTCGGAAGCGCCTTCTTTTGGCCAAAGCATTTTGATGTACGACGCCTCCTCTTCCGGCTCCTCCAAGTATTTGGATTTGGCCAAAGAAGTGATCGCCCGGAATGCCGTAATTTCGTAACCATGGCAACACCGCAAAAGAAAGTTCTCGGCCGTGGACTGGAGGCCTTGCTCGCGCAGCCTTCCGAAGCCGCCACCCGAGCCGTTCACGCCACCGACCCCGGCGCCAAAGAAGTCGTAGGGGGCATGCTGGCCGTACCCATAAATTCCATTGACAAAAATCCGTTCCAGCCCCGCACCTATTTTGACCCTGCGGGTCTTCAAGAATTGGCGGACTCCATTGCCGTCTTAGGCATTGTACAGCCGCTTACGGTCCGCAAGCTGCCTTCCGGACGCTTTCAGTTGATTTCGGGCGAACGCCGGTGGCGCGCATCCCAAATGGCAGGACTTACCACGGTCCCCGTGTACATCCGCCTGGCCGACGACCAGCAAATGCTGGAAATGGCGTTGGTTGAAAACATTCAACGCCGGGACTTGGATGCCATTGAGGTGGCCATGTCCTACCGCCGGTTGATGGACGAATGCCAACTTACCCAAGAACAATGTGCCCAGCGCGTCGGAAAATCCCGCGCCGTGGTTGCCCAATACGTGGGATTGCTCAGCTTGTCGCCCTTGGTCCAAGCCGGATTGCGGGAACGCATGATTGACTTTGGCCACGCTCGCCCGCTTTCCTCGCTTCCTGATTTGGACCTGCAAGAAAGCATGTACCAGCAATGTGTCGCCCAGGGCTGGAGCGTGCGCAAGGTGGAAGAGGCCGTGCGCTTGTACCGGGAGCAAAAATCCCAAGCTCCGGAATCCTCGTCCCCACCCGTGGCCATGGCCTCCAACCCGTTCCAACGTTTGGCCGACCACTGGAGTGCGCAATTGGGCACCCCGGTCGTTCTGAAGCCGGGTAAAAAAGGACAGGGAACCTTGGTAGTGCAGTATTCCTCGGAGGGCGACTTGCTTAGGCTAGCAGACCAGTTGGGCCTGAAAATAGACGCTTAATGCCCGCAAAATGGGTATTTGTCGGAGGGTTGGGGCTTTTATTGGCTAGCCAATCTCCCCTACTTGCAGCCCAAAGGTCTGAGCCTGATAGCGCTTCGGTCCTCAACCCCGATCATTCAACCCGCTGGGGCAGACCCCAAACCGCTGCCGTCCTCAGCGCGGTAATTCCGGGTGCCGGACAATTTTACAACCGCGAATACTGGAAAATTCCCCTGGTATACGGCCTCATTGGCGCTACCGGGTACTTTTTGTATACCCAGCAAGCCCAAACCAACCACTATTCCCTGGCCTTGGACTACCGATTGGACAACGACCCCCTGACCATCGACCCGTACGCCGGGCAATACACCCCTACCCAGTTGTTGTCCTTGAAAAACACCGCCCGACGGTCGAGAGACTACGCCGCCTTGGGCATGCTTGCAGCGTGGGGATTTCAGGTGTTGGACGCCCACGTGGGAGGGCACCTCTACTCCTTTGATGTCTCCCGAAATTTGGAACTTCAGGCCCGAGTCGCGCCCGCAGATTGGGGAACGGGCATCAGCCTACAATTGGATTTGCTTTCCAGCCCTTCACGCACCGCACCATGAAAATAGCCCTGATCGGATACGGAAAAATGGGCAAGGCCATTGAAGCCTTGGCCCTCGCCGCCGGCCACGAAATCGTTGCCAAAATTCAACGCGGCCAGTGGGACGATCCAATGCAACCCTGGCAGCATGCCGATGTGGCAATTGAATTTACCCACCCCGAATCCGGTGCTGAAAATGTTACCCGGCTATTGGCCGCCGGCATACCGGTAGTCTGCGGCACGACCGGCTGGAACGACCAAATTGCATCCGCCGAAAAGCTCTGCATGGAGAAGCATGGCAAAATGGTGGTTGCCAGCAACTTCAGCGTGGGCGTAAACCTATTTTTTCAGCTCGCTCACTACGCCGCTGAACTTCTTTCGCATTGGCCAGAGTACCGTACTTCGGTGCACGAAATTCACCACACCGCCAAGGTGGATGCCCCGTCGGGCACAGCCAAGACCCTCCATGCCCTGTTGGAGTCTGGAGGCCTGCGAGACGTACCCGTTACGTGGGAACGAAAAGACCCTGCCCCAGGCACCCACGTTTTGACCTTTGCCTCCTCTGTGGACAAGCTGGTTTTAGAGCACGAAGCCTTGAGCCGCGACGGTTTTGCAGCAGGCGCCCTGTTGTGCGCCGTGAAATTGGTCCAAGCCCCCGCCGGGATCCATTCGGTCTCCAGCCTCCTGTTCGATAAACCGTCCCAAGAATAATCCCAAAGGCCGGGGCGCTGAACCATCCGTAAAGAGCGCTTTTTTTGATGTCTTCCGACGGGAAAGGCACTTCCACTACCTGTTTTTCACGTGCCTTTTGGCTATCTTTGGGCGCTATGAAAAAGAATCTTGCCATTGCCTTCGGATGCCTGTCCCTGGTGGCACAGGCCCAGTTGTTTACCTTATCCACGCCCAAAGGTCCCGTTGCCGTTCCTGCGGACGAGTTTGAATATGTCTTTAACAAAAACAAAGACATAGGAAAGCAAATCGACCCCAAAACGCCCCAGGAGTACCTGGACCTGTACATAGCATTCAAACGCAAGGTGGCCGAAGCCATGGTCTTAGAAAAAGACCAAGTACCTGCTTTTCAGCAGGAATACCAGTCCTACTACAAGCAATTGGTGAAGCCATACATGACGGACAAGCTGGCAGATGCCCGCATCTTGGAGGAAGCCTACGGACGGCTGCAAACCGATGTGCATGCGGCCCACATCATGCTGGATCTGGCCGAAGACGCTCTCCCCGAGGACACGGCGCGCGTCTACCAAGAACTCCTCAAAATCCGTCAGCGTTTGGTAAACGGGGAAGACTTTGGCACTTTGGCGAAAAAAATCTCCTCCGACACGTATTCCGCCCAACGCAACGGCGATTTGGGCTGGTTCACCGCCTTTCAAATGGTCTACCCCTTTGAATCTGCTGCGTACAACACTCCGATCGGACAAATTTCAATGCCTGTTCGTTCCCCCTACGGTTACCACCTGGTAAAAGTGATTGAGCGCCGGCCCGCGCGGTACAAAATGGAAGCCGCGCACATTTTGTTGATGGACAATCCCGAGAACCCTTCCGAAACCAATGCCGAGGCACAAATCAACGCCTTGTTCGAACAATTAAAGAATGGAGCGGATTTTGGCGATCTGGCCAAAACGTATTCCATGGACAAAACGTCCGCCAAAAACCAAGGACGTCTTCCCGTTTTCGGCATGAACGACATGCTTCCAGAGTTTGAGGAGGCTGTATTTAATTTATCGTCAGATGGTGCCTTCTCTGCTCCTTTTAAAACCAAAATTGGATGGCACATTGCCCAGCGCATCCGAAAGGTTAGCGTTCCTGCCTTGGCCGATATCAAGTCGGAGTTGGAAGCCAAAATTCGCCGGGATGCCCGAAGCAATGCCTCCAAAACCGTCTATCTGAATCAACTGCGCGCTTCGTACGCCTTGAAAACGGATCCAAAAGCCTTGAAAAAAATCTTGGCTACCGTGGATTCCAATTTTACCAAAGGAACCTGGAACACTCCGGCACAGGCAAAAAAATGGAACAAGCCTTTGGCTACCCTGACCCTACCCGGTACCGCCACCACGAAGGAGTTTACCCAGTGGGAAGCTTTGCAGTGGCTCAAAACCGTTCAAGAAAAACCCCGTCCAGGAAAAAATGCCAAAACGGTTGCCTACGAAGCCCTTTCGCGTCGTTTGGACGATTGGTTGCTGGCCGAAGAGGAGGCCTTGTTGCCTGCCAAATTCCCAGCCTTCCGGTTTTTGGCCAACGAATACAAGGAAGGAATCTTGGTATTTGAACTGACGCGTGAGATGGTTTGGGACAAAGCATCCAAAGACACCGCCGGCCTGAATGCTTTTTTCGAAACAAACAAGAACGCCTATTCCTGGAGCGAGCGCCGCAGCGGACAAGTATACCAGTGCGTTGACGAAGCAACTGCGAGCAAACTGCTCCGTTTGCTAAACAAAGGAACCGAACCGACCAAAGCCGTTTCCTTGTTGAGTACCAAAAACCCGTTGGCGGTTCGGTTGACCACCGTCGATGCCGAAAAGGGAACGCAAAACCTCAGCCGGGAACAAGAGCTTCTCCTTTCAGCGAAGGGTACGGGGCTAACCCGTACATCCCCCACCGAGTTGGTGTGGGTGAAGAGTTTGCGGGCTCCTGAACCCAAGGCCATGCGGGAAGTTCGTGGCGCAGTTATTGCTGACTACCAAAAAACCTTGGAGCAGCAATGGATGGATTCTTTGAAGAACAAATACCCGGTCACCGTCGACGCCGCAGCGTGGCAAGCTTTGCAAGAAAAATTAAGCCGTCCCTGATGCGCTTTTTATTTGCTTCGATTCTTTGTTCCGCAACCTTTCTCGGATCTGTACTCCACGCACAACCGGTGAATACACCGGTCATGCCACCCAATCAAGTGGACGGAATCGCCGCGGTGGTCGGCAAGGAAATTGTGCTGCATTCGGAAGTTTACCAGCAAAAGGAAGCCCTCGACCGGGAATTCGCCCAATCCGGACAAACTCCTCCAAGTTTATGCTCCGTTTTTTCGGAAATGGTCGTGGAGAAATTGCTCCTGCACCATGCGGAAATTGACTCGGTTGTCGTTTCCGATGCAGAAGTAGACGATGCCATTGCTCGACGTATTGAGCAACTCGCTTTCCAGATTGGTTCCCAAAAAAAACTCGAGGAATACTACAAGAAATCCATCTTGGAGATCAAAGAAGACCTCCGGCCCTTGATGAAAAACCAAATGACCGCCCAGCGGATGCAGTCCACCTTGACCGAAAAAGTGGAACTCACTCCCAAAGACGTGGCCGATTTTGTCAAGCAAATTCCGTCGGATTCTCTGCCGTTGATCAATGCCGAAGTGGAGTATGCCCAATTGTGCATCAAACCCCGCGTAAGCAATGCTTCCAAAGAAGAAGCCATTGACCGCTTGAAATCGCTCAAAGCGCGCATTGAACGTGGCTCCAGTTTTGCCAGCATGGCCATCTTGTATTCCGAGGACCCCGGTTCCAACAAAGCCGGTGGCGAATACAAAGGGATTAAGCGGGGCCAATTTGTAAAAGAATTTGAGGCCATTGCCTTCAACATGAAGCCCGGCGAGGTATCCGATCCCTTTGAAACCGAGTACGGATTTCACATTTGCCAGGTGCAAACCAAACGGGGCGAAGAATTGGATTTGCGGCACATTTTGATTAAACCTCGGGTGGAAGAAGCGGATGTGGAGCGTGCTGCGAATACACTGGATAGCCTGCGTTCTGCCTTGGTTTCCGGTACACTGACCTGGAGAGATGCGGTTGCCCGTTTTTCGGATGACAAACCCACATCGGCCAACGGCGGAATTGCCATGAACCCGAATACCGCCGACACAAAATGGGACTTGGCCGATTTAAACGCAGACCTTCTGGTCCAATTGGACCAAGTGGACTCCACCGGATTAAGCCCCGTAGCCTTGTACCGAGAGCCCGACGGAACCATGTTGTTCCGGGTGGTTAAACGGATTAACCGCACCGAACCCCACCGGGCGAATTTGGGGCAAGATTTCACCAAACTAAAGGCCCTGGCTGAAAACCAAAAAAGGAACGACGTCTTTAAAAAGTGGATCAAAGACAAAGGCACCTCCACCTACATCCGAATCGATCCCGTTTTCCAAAATTGCCCCCTGCCCCTATGATCGCTAAACTGAGAGCGGAAATTGAAAAGACCGTCGTTGGGCAAAAAGAAGCCGTCGACTTGGTGCTCATGGCCATGCTTTGCAACGGCCATGCCTTGCTGGTCGGTGTTCCCGGCTTGGCGAAGACCACTTTGGTGAAGAGCTTGGCCCAGGCGTCTGGATTGGATTTCGGCCGAATTCAGTTCACGCCGGATTTAATGCCGAGTGACGTGGTCGGTACCGAAATGCTCAATGCCGATCGGCAATTGGTCTTTCAAAAAGGTCCCCTCTTTGCGCAAGTTTTGTTGGCCGACGAAATCAACCGAACCCCACCCAAAACCCAAAGTGCCTTGTTGGAGGCCATGCAAGAACGGAGTGTTACGGCGATGGGCAACACCATGCTCTTGCCCAAGCCGTTTTTTGTTTTAGCCACCCAGAATCCCGTTGAACAGGAAGGCACGTATCCCCTGCCCGAGGCGCAGTTGGACCGTTTCTTGTTTCTGATTGAATTGGGCTACCCTTCGCTGGAAGAGGAAATTGCCATCGTTCAGCGCACCACCACGGGCCATACCCCTTCTACGGAAGCGGTTTGGTCCGCGGAAGATTGGATCCGGATGCAGCAAGACATTGCTGAAATGCCGGTGCCGCCTGCGGTTGTAGAAGCAGCCGTAAAGTTGGTCCACGCTACCCGAAATCCCCAGGCCGTTGAGGGAAAAACCTACATCCAATGGGGCGCAGGACCTCGCGCCAGCCAAGCCCTCATCCAAGCGGCGAAAGCCCACGCGTTCTTGCACGGGAAAAACGCCCCAGACAAAGAGGACATAGCCGCCATTGCGGTTCCTGTTTTGCGGCATCGGATTGTCTTAACCTACCAAGCCACAGCCGACGGGTGGTCCGACCGCTCTTTGGTGGAAGAACTGGTAAAACGTTACCTGTAACATGGGAATATTGCTGTACTATTTGGTGGGTACCGCCTTCCGCGGGTTGTTTACCTACCGATTTTTTACCGCCAACAACCTGCCCGCATGGTGGGCCTTTGTTCCTGTTTGGCGTACCATTCAGGTACTAAAACTCGCCGACCGCCCAACGTACTGGGCGTTCTTTGCCTATGTGCCGGTGATCGACAACGTTATGTCGTTGATCATCACTTACGAACTGCTGCACATGCACGGGTTCCGGGAAACCAAACACACGGTTTTCAGCGTTTTGACCTTGGGATTCTACCTGGGCTACCTCAGTCATACCCAGCCCCTGGTGCGCGGCACACGGGACAACGACTTGATCAAACGCCGCATTGGCACCTTGGTTAACAATATTTTGTTTGCGGTGGTGGCCGCAGGTTCCTTGCGGGCTGTAGCCTTCGAGGCGTTCAACATCCCCACGTCTTCCATGGAGAAATCCATGTTGGTCGGCGACTATCTATTTGTGGACAAGTGGAGATTCGGTTTGCGGATGCCCTTTACGCCTGCCTCCATTCCTTTGATGCACAACAAGATTCCTGGGACGGAATTGCCAAGTTACTGGGAGGGCATTTCGCTGCCGTACTTTCGGTTGCCGGCGTTGGCCCGGGTGGATCGGGGCGACGCCGTCGTATTCAATTATCCCGCCGAACCAGACCGTCCCGTGGACAAAAAGGAGCACTATGTAAAACGCTGCGTAGCTGTTTCCGGAGACACCTTGACCATCGTGGACCGCCAGGTATTCATCAACGGCCAATCGACCGAATTGCCCGAACGCAGCAACGGCCAATTCTCCTACTACGTGCGGACCAACGGCACCGGATTCAATCCCATGTCCCTCAAAAAGAGCTTCGATCTAAATTACATACCGGACAATTACCAAGTTAACAACCAAAACGTCTCCGACATTCTTGCGCTTTCTCAAAACGAATTTGTTGCGACCATCAGCAGCACGGCCGTTGAGGGATTCAAAAGTTACCCCGGTGTGGTGGAAGTTCGTCCGCTTATTAGTCCCAAAAATGCCTTACGTGTTGGGTACGGAGATTCGGTCCCCCAAGCAGAGGCCTGGTTCTTGGCCAATTTCATTGACAGCCGACCGTTGTTCCCCAACCCGGTTGGCGGTCATTCCGACACCTTGGTTTACAAATGGTCGCGGGACAACTACGGTCCTTTGTGGATTCCTAAAAAGGGCACGACCATCCCCCTCAACCCCGACCATGTTAATAAATACGGACGGTGCATCACCGCGTACGAAGGACATACGCTCGAGTTTATCAATGGAACGTACTTGGTGGACGGAAAACCTGCCGATTCCTACACTTTTTCCATGGACTACTACTGGATGATGGGAGACAACCGGCACAACTCCGAAGACTCCCGGTACTGGGGTTTTGTTCCTGAAGACCACATTGTCGGGAAACCGGTTTTTGTCTTCTTCAGCTGGGATGTTTTTTCCAAAGGAATGGACCGGATTCGGTGGAACCGGGTTTTCAGTTTTGTGCACGGCGACGGACCTCAACAGTCACAGTTGTTACCCATTGGAGCAATCATTGCCCTGTTGTGGGGAATCAACGAATGGTACACCCGCAAGAAACGGTCCTCCCGCTCTTAATTTTGCCGGGGAAAGCCTGGTGGTCAGCCGCCATGCAACCTGGTGCCCAAATTGGGTTGGATGAACCGTTTCCAAAACAGACGTTTCGCAACCGGATTCGTTTGTCGCAACGAACAGGTCCAGCACATGGATTATCAGCCCATTCCGGTCTTGACGCTTCCGATTGGTTGGATTTTAGCATTCCCATGGCCCACGATGCTGGCCGAACGGGCTGGAATGCCCGAATGGATCCCTCCTCTCCGTGGCGGAAACACCTGTGGAGAACCCTCCAAACCCATTGGTCACCCCTGCCCTTTTGGGAAGTGTTGGGACCGGAGTTAGAGCCCCTTGTGCTTGATTCCGAGCCCTTGTGGCACCGCTATGTATACCAATTGAATAGCTGGATGGCAGCGCAGTGGGGAGCTGCTTTGCCCCCGCTGGTTCAGAAACGACCCACGCTTGATTTCTCCCCCAAAAAAGGAATCCTTGCAGAGTCCGGCGGCGTGAGTTGGACCGAAACCTTGTTGCGGGAAGGTCCTGCGTTGTACCTTTAAATGATGCAAAAAACAACCCTACTCCGTGCGCTGATTGGGACTTTTTTGCTCCTGCAATCGGTGGGCTTACACGCCCAAATCCGCATTGCCGAGTCGTGGAACAGCCTGTCTTCCGGTCAAATTATTCGGCTTGCCTCTTTGCGCGATCGGCCGGATTTTGCATGGAAAACGGACACAGCAGCCGTCCGGTTTTTTTTGAACCTCCCAGCGGGCTATGCCCGAGACTCGGCCCTCCAATGGCACGAAGAAGGAGGGTTGGCGGGGGTGGAAAAACGAACCCAAGAACAGTGGTTGCGCAGTCCCCTTCAATTGGCCACCGAAGTGTACAACTACCGGGGAAGTTTGGACGAGTTGGACTTTTCCAACCTGTGGTACGCCTTTTTTCCTTCCGACGACGAGGGACAAGTCCTTTGCAAATCTGCGCGGGTCAATGCGCAATTGAGCCGGGTGAAAATGTCCAAAGGATTGGAATTTGACGTGGTACACAACCGAGGGGAAGGAGCCCTTTTTCTTTTGGGTGTACCCTTCCCGTTGGATACCGCAACCCAGCGGTGGATGCGGCTTCCCTCGGAGCAAGCAGCCTTGCTACCTGGCACGGAACACCGCTTTCCTACGGAGTTTGGTCCGTGGTCGTTGCAGGCATTCGGTACCGTTTCCTTTGTTGAAAAAGAACGCACCATCAGCGATTACCGGCTTTCAATCGTCGGACAAAAAGACCTCCGAGACCAAATCCTGGAACAAACCCTTTGGCAACCGGTTGATTCGGGAACGGTGCAGCCC
>JBIIBX010000103.1:0-5773 GCA_044239185.1 Schleiferiaceae bacterium
CGTTCCCGCGAGCATGGGAGGACCCATGGTGGTGCCCATGTATGCGGACATCTACATGCCCGATACCGTGGCAGACCCCGTGGCTTCTCGTCCAGTGGTGATTCTGTTCCACACGGGATCTTTCTTGCCCAAAGGATTGGCGTCGCCCATGGGAGACCGCAAAGATTCGGCGGTGGTTGAAATTGCGAAGCGTTTTGCTCGACGCGGTTTCATTGCCGTGTCTGCATCTTATCGTTTGGGTTGGTTGGCCAACTCCACCAATTTGGACCTCCGACGCGGAACCAACTTGATGGCGGTTTACAATGCCGTTCAAGATGCAAAGGTTTGCGTTCGTGCTGTTCGCGCTTCCAAATTGGTTCAAGGTGATCCGTACCGAGTGGATCCAAATGCAATCTCGTTGATTGGCGTTGGTTCTGGCGGATACGTAACCCTCGCGTACGCCACCATCAACAACCTTGCAGAAGTTGCATCACCGGCCAAATTCAAGTACACCACCGCAGGCACGGGCATCTTTGGCAATGCAGTAATGGCCGGCACGCCCTACGTGGACACGGCTCGCGTTGGCGATTGGAACGGTTACGGCGGTAAGGCAACCATCATTGGAGCGCACCCGGTAACCGGTTTGCCGTTGGTTGATCAGACGCAGCCAGGACGGAACATTGAATTATACAAAGGGATCCCGTCAAACGTCAACTTTGTTGCGAACTTGGGAGGAGCCTTGGGTGATTCGGCATGGATGGCTCAGGGAGACGCGGCCGTAATCAGTTTGCACAGTCGGTTCGACTTCTTTGCGCCCTACTACCGCGGCATGGTCAACGTGCCCATCGCAGGCAGTTTCTTTCCCGTGGTGGATGTTGCCGGAAGCCACACGGCAGTGAAGATGGCCAACACGTTTGGAAACAACTCCGTATTCAATGCGGGATCCATGATGGACCCCTTGTCGGTTAAGGCACGGAACAATCCCTACAACGTGGGCAACCAAGAGAATCTGTACACCTTTAATATGTTGCCGCCCAATGCAGCGATGCCGTTTAAGGTAAACGCCAACCCTTGGGATTGGTGGGACGCATCGGATCCCTTGACCGCTAACGAAACAAATCCAAACGTCAAGGCGCAGTCTAAACTCTACATTGATACCGTGATGGGCTTCATCCTGCCCCGCATGGCCAAGGCGTTGAACGCAGTAGGTTACAACGTTGGAATTCAGGAGCAGGCAGCTGCGTCGTTCCAAATCATTCCCAACCCAGCGAATAACTTCGCACGTTTGCGTCTGGACGGTATGCACGCTCGTAAAGTTCAGGTACTGGATGCTTTGGGCAGACTGATCCTGGATCAAGCGGTAGGCATTGAAGATGAGCTGGTGCTGAACACTTCAGGTTGGAAGCCCGGAATTTACTGGGTCCGTGTTCAAACGGATCTTGGCGTGCAGACCAAGCAACTGATGAAGTCGTAGCGTTAACACGGTACGGTTAGGTACTCAAGCGCCCCGCTCAGCGGGGCGCTTTTTTTGTTTCTAACCGGTGCAAACGTTTAATTATGTAAAATAAACTTTACACAATGTAAAATAAGTTATACATTTGTCTCGTTGAATAAATAAAACAACAGGAAATGAAAAACGATGGATTGTTGCCTGCCTCCTGGAAAAAGCCCGCGGCCGTGGTTTTTGCGGGGGGAATCTTTTGGGGTGCTCTTTGGCTGTATGCAGGTGCTCCAGAAGGGGGCGTCAAGTGGTTCAAATTCGTGGTTCCCGCGCTGTGGTCGGATGGAATCATGCAAGAAGCGCCGGCTGGCCCAGGCTGGATTGCCAACAACATCACGGATGAGCTTTTATTGACCTGGATCACGCTGAGTGGATTGGTCTTGGGATTTTCCCGGGAGCGCGTGGAGGACGAGGCGATTCGCCAGCTGCGCTGGAAGGCTCTGGCGCGCGCCACCTGGATCAACGCATTGCTCTTTTTGGGCGCTACCTGGACCGTTTACGGGGTGCCCTATTTTTACGTTATGTATGCTCAGTTAGTCGCGTTTTTGTTGGTATTCAATGTGCTTTTGGCTGTTTCTTTGCGCAACTGGTATTCCCTGGGCCATGAAGAATAAAGTAAAAGTATTCCGTGCGGGAAAAGACTGGTCCCAGCAAGAATTGGCCGAGGCTGTCGGTGTTAGTCGGCAGACCATCAATGCCATCGAGCAGGGGAAGTACGCCCCCAGTTTGCCGTTGGCGTTGGCCTTGGCGCGCACGTTTGCCACATCGGTCGAAATGTTGTTCGACGAAGGGGCAGCGTGATGTCCTGCTTTTGTTGAAGTTTGAATCTTTTCGATTAACAGATGGTTGGCTCTATGTAGGATTTGTCTAATTTCGCGCCGTGAAAAGAATGGCCTTTCTACTAACCTGCATTGTGCTCCTCACCCAGTCCATGGCCTATGGATTTGGAGGGCCATCGGTTGCATTGGAGAAAGACCATACGTGTGCATCTTTTGAAGGCGCCCGCGCAAATGAGCCTTTGTTTGTCAACTCGTTGCCGGAACAGGGCCACCTGTTGGACAAGGAGTCATTCATCTCTTCGCACGAACCCACGAACCGAAGCAAGGCCGAAGCCCCCCATTTGGTGGTGGTTCGCACCGGTATCCGGCAGACTTTTTGGATGGTTCACGGGACCTCCCCCTTGCTTTCTTGGGAGGGACTTCAGAGGTTTCCACAAACTGGACCTCTAGGTCGGTTTGTTTACGCCGGATCTAAGGAAAAGAAAACGCCCATTTACTTGTTGATTAGGAACTTAAGAATTTGATTCCCATCGGTTGCCCTCTTGGGGTTGCTATCGATTGGATTTCACATTTTTAATTTCTTCAACTATGCGTTTAGTTCGCTTGGTGGGAATCTCCGCACTCTTCGCAGTGGGATTCTCCACCCCGGGTTGGTCCCAGGAAGCGCCATTGGCCCTGACCTTGGATCAAGCCAAATCTCGCCTCTTGCGCGAGAACCTTACCTTGCTCGCAGAGCAATTTTCCATAGCCAATGCGGAGGCGGAAGCCATCCAAGCACGCGTTTGGAACAACCCCAACTTCGTTTGGAACTCGGACATGTACAGTGTCGAGAAGAACCAGTTCATGAACTACAAGAACCAGGTTCTGATTCAATTGGAGATGATGGTGCCGGTCACGGGTCGTTTCCACAAGGCCGGTCGGGTTGCAGACCTGCAAGTCGATGTGGCAAAGGCCGAATTTGCCAATACGCTGCGCGAGTTGCTGTATTCCTTTACCCTGGAATACAACGCGTTGGCCGTCGCCCAAGAGCGTTCCAAACTCTACCAAGAGGTGCAGGCGTTGTACGACCAGTTGATTGTTGCTGCGGAGCTCAATCAAAAAGTGGGTGCTCTGGCGGGCAGCGAAGTCCTTCGTTTGCAATCGGAGCGGCTGACGGTGGAGGCAGAACGCATGCAGAATGCCCAGTTTATTGAGGCATCGGAGGCCCGATTGAAGACGCTGCTGTACGTGGAGCCCAAGGTTCGGCTGCAGGCCTTGTTGCCTTCGGATGTCCCCGCCGTACTTCCCCCGTTGGGTGATTTATTGGCGACCATGCCTGCCAACCGGGGCGATTATCAGGCGGCGGTTACGGCAGTGGAAATGCACCGCAAGAACATCGCACTGCAAAAAGCCTTGGCACTGGGCGACGTGAAATTGGGTTACCAGCCCCACGACCGAGGCTCCAACTACGTTCGTCCGTACCAGGGGATTGTGGTGGAAATTCCGCTGCCCACGTTTGACCGCAACCAAGGCCCAACGGCCATTGCCGAGAACGACTTCCGTCGCGCTCAGGTGGAGTTGGTTCAGAAAGAGAACGAAATGCAGAACGATTTGTACAGTTTGTACCGCCAATGCGTAGAGGTCAACCGCACGTTTGCGGGTTATTCGGCTGAGCGTCTTAATGCCGTGCGGACCATGAACAAGAATGCAACGGAGAATTATTTAAAAAGACACTTGAGTTTGCTGGAGTACATCGATTTACAGAGAATTTACAAGCAAACCCTCACGGATTACCTCACTGTTAAACAAAACCAACTGGACGCATACGCCTCATTGATGTATGCCACAGGTCAAAATACAAAACCATGAAAAGTTCTTTTTTAGTGGCAGGGATTCTCGCGCTGTCTGCCTTGTCTTGCTCCAAAAACGAAACCAAGACGGAGGGCATTGAAAAGCCTTCGGCAGGATTTGTTCCCAGTGCGGAATTTGAAAAACAACTGGAATACGAAGTGGTGAAAACCGGGGAGTACGCAGCTCCTCTGACGGTGGTGGGCGAAGTAACCTTCGACGAAGACAACGTCGTTCGCATTTACCCGATTGTTTCGGGCAGCGTGGAACGCGTGTATTTCTCCTTGGGAGATTACGTGCGCAAGGGCCAATTGATGGCAACCATTTTGTCTACTGATATTTCTATTTACCAGCGTGACTTTTCCATTGCCAAGAGCAATTTGGATGTGGCCACCAAGAGCCGCGACCGGGTCAAGGCCCTGCATGCGTCCAATTTTGCTTCGGACAAAGACTTGCAAATGGCGGAGAACGAGTTTGCCAACGCCAAGGCAGAGTACGTCGGTAAAAAGCAAATTTTGGAGCTGTTTGGTGGAAACGCCCAGTCGTCCGATGCCGTCTACAATGTATACGCTCCTCGGAGCGGTTACTTGGTGGAGCGCAAGGTCAACGAGGGCACGCAAATCCGTACGGACAACGCCGATGCCCTCTTCACATTGAGCGATCTCCGCACGGTGTGGGTGCAAGCGAATGTGTACGAGTCCGACTATTCCCGCGTGCACTTGGGGGACCAGGTAGAGGCAACCACCATTGCGTTTCCGGAAGATCGATTTAGCGGAAAAGTGGAGAAGATCAACAGCATTTTGGACGCCGAATCGCGTGTGATTCGGGTCAGAACCGAATTGAGCAACCCCGGCGAGAAGTTGTTGCCCGGCATGTATGCCACCATCAACATTGTGCCAGCCCGCAAAACGATGACCATTGCCTTGCCGGAAGAGGCCTTGTTTTTGGAGCGCAACGAGCCCCATGTCATCGTCAAAGTCGGCAAGGAATTGATCAAACGCCCGGTGCGTTCCGGCCGCCAGTTTGGAGACAAAGTGGAGGTTGTGGAAGGGTTGAATGCCGGGGACGAGGTGGTCATCCGCGGCGCCCTTTTGGTTTCCAATGAAATCAACAACCGTCGGTAATGAATAAGTTCCTGCAACAAATCATTGGATTCTCCTTAAAGAATACCTGGACGGTACTGGGGGGAACCTTGCTGATTGTCGCCTTGGGCGTCATCAGTTTTTTGCGGACGCCCATTGAGGCCTTCCCGGACGTCATCAACACCCGCGTCGTGCTGATTACCCAGTGGCCAGGACGCAGCGCTGAAGAAGTAGAGAAGTTCATCACCATTCCGATTGAAACGGAGATGAATGTGGTGCAAAACAAGACCAATTTGCGGTCGGTCTCGCTCTTTGGCTTGTCGGTGGTCACGCTGTTGTTTGAAGACGGCGTAGACGACTTCAAAGCCCGCCAAATGGTGGCCAATCAGCTGCGTAACGTGGTTCTCCCCGAGGGCATAGAGACTGAGATCCAACCGCCGAGCGGTCCAACCGGAGAAATTTACCGCTACACCCTCAATGGGGAAGGCAAAAGTGTTCGCGAACTGAAAGAAATTCAGGACTGGGTCATCGATAAGCGCATCAAGGCCGTACCCGGCGTGGCCGACGTGATCAGCTTCGGTGGTGAAGTCAAAACGTACGAGGTG
>JBIIBX010000104.1:0-5718 GCA_044239185.1 Schleiferiaceae bacterium
CCCACTGGAAGTGTACGGCGGTGCGCTCACAGTTAGCGCCGGCGCAACGGCTGCAGGCGACATGCTCTTCTCCGGAACCTCGTTGGATGCCAACGGCAACCTGAGCACCACCGGCACGGGCAGCGATTTGACCTTGGATGTCGCTACGTCTTCTGTAGCTCCCGGATCCTACATCTGGACGTCTGGCGGCATCACCAACAACGGGGCCCTCACCTTGGAGGCTGAAAACACCCCCGACGGAGCCTATGCCCAAATGAAGTTTGGCGGCGCGTATTCGGCCGGCGCGGGCAGCAGCATCAGCCAACAGCAGTATTTGGAAGCCGGCCGCCACCTAATGGGGGCGCCCTTTGCGGCCGGAACGGCCGCCTTCTTTGGCGGGAACAACCCCGGCCAGGGCGGCGTGGGTACCAGCGGCACGGGCTACCCGTCAGGCAACATGAACTTGTTCGGTTGGAGCGGATCGGATTGGGAGCCGTTGGCGAGCAACGCTTCTACCATTACTCCGGGCAAAGGGTACATTGGCCACGTGGGTGCCGGCGGATTCCGATTGACCCCTGGAATTCAGTCGTTCACAGGAACACTTCCGAATGCAACGACGACGGTGCAAATCCACAAATCCAATGCGGCCACAGGCGTAACCGTAGACAACGAAAACACCCTCAACGGTGGACTGGGCTTGGGCCGTGCAGGGTGGAACCTGGTTGCCAACCCCTTCCCCTGTGCCATAGATGCTTCGGGCATTGCCGTGGCGGGCAAAGGGCTTAAATCAGCGGTCTACCGCTGGAACCCGCGCAGCAACGGCAACCAAGGGGCGTACGAGGCCCACAGCCCCGCTGGTAGCCTCTCCGATAACCTCATTGCACCCTTGCAAGCGTTTTGGGTACAGTCCAATTCCAGTGGAAGTATTTCCATTTCCATGAACGACGACGGAACGGTCCTCAACGCCCCCGTTTTCCGCAAAACCACGGACTTCGAGGCCGACCGCTTCCGTTTTGAGGCCGTCCGCACTGCGTCTCCAACCTTCAAAGACGTAAGCTACCTGTCCGTGGCCGAAGGCACGTCCGACGGCTTTGACAGCGAGTGGGATGCCCACAAATTGGCCTCCGGAAGCAGCGCGGTTTACCTCTACTCCTACGCAGACGACGGTTCCACACTGGCCAACAACGCGTTCGACTACTCCGAGGCAGCTACCGCAGCGAAGATCATGCCCATGGCGTTCCGCGCGCCTGGCCACGGCGAGACCTACCAAATCACGCTGGACACCGCCCTGGCCGAGGTTTCCTACGAAATCCTCTTGGAAGACCGACGCACCGGCAAACTCCACAACCTGAAGTCCGACCCCTACACATTCACCAACGACACGACGGCTTCCCCCGAGCGTTTCTTGGTGCATTTCCGCAGCCAAAAGGCCCGCGATTTTGCCACCATGGGCGGCAGCGAAGCCCCTCTCCACGTGTGGAACCGCGCAGGTGAATTGGCTTTCTGGATGAACCAGCCCGCTTCCGGTCGGTACACCCTCATGGGCATCGACGGCAAGGAATACCAGTCCGGCACCGTACGCCTAGACGGCTCTGCCGTTCAATCGATCCCGTTGACCGTTCCTTATCCTGCCGGTGTTTACCTCGTGCGCACCCGTTTGGCCAACGGCTCGACGGTCTTTGTACGGGTAATGCTGTAAGGGAATTTTTGCGGCCAGAAGGCCGCAAAAAAAACGGAACGAGCGCAAAAACGGGCCCCGCAGGGGCCCGTTTTTTTGTGCCCGCTCAGCGGCAAACGCCTGCGGCAGCTGCAAACGCCGTAACGCCTAAAGCCGAATCACCTCGGTCTCGCTTGCCGAGCTTTTTCCAATCCGATAAGGCGTTTCGTTCCGCACAAACGTGTGCACGGCATTGCGCAAAATCCCTTCGCCCACTCCGTGGACCACCACCACGCGGTCCCAACCCGAGGCTCCCAAGGCAGACCGAAGCTTTGCCAATTGCCTTTCCAACGCCCGGTGGCCGTTGTCGTTCTCCGGCAAATGCAAGTCGACCCGTTGCACCTTCTCCGCGTGTTTCCTGGGTGCCGCGTCTCCTTTCTGCTGGGCAATCGACTGCGGGGGAACCCCCTGCCCGACGGACCAAGGAAAGTCGTGCACCAGTTCATCGGCCTTAAAAAAGTGCTCCAACCCGTCCAAACACTCCACTACCACGCCCGATGGGCTTGTGCGAAGCACCACCCCTTGCAGGGTGCCGTCGATTTCGTGCACCGAATCGCCGGGGTGGAAGGGTCTGAGGGGGAGCATAGGAGGGGTGCAGCTTGGTTCACCCAAAGTTATTCTGAATCCACCGAGGACCGTCGGATTTTAAAGCGTTTACAAACGCTTGCGCGGCCGGGCTCAAGGTCTTCCCCGCCACCCACACAATGTGCCACGTACTGCGCAACGGAAGGCCGCGCAAGGGTACCTCCACCGCTCGACCGTTCTGCAGCGCTCCCTGCATCCCAATGCGAGGAACAATCGACAGCCCCAAACCCGCCATGACCGCCTGTTTGACCGCTTCGTTGGTACTCAACACCATCCTTTTCTTGGGCCGAATTCCGTGCGCCGACAGCAACCGTTCCATGGCCATGCGCGTGGCCGACCCCTCTTCCCGAAACAGGATGGGGTAGTCCTCCAAAATGCCCAAAGGATACACCCCGTCCATCGGCAAGGGCTGGACCAACGGACGCTGCGCCACACACACCAACTCGTTTTCCATCAGCGGCAACGACTCAAGCGCCATTTTCTCCGGCAAGACCGAAATCAGCGCCAAATCCACCCGATTTCCCGCCAGGTCTTCCAAGACCTTGGCGCGGTTCGTCACATCCAGCTCCAATTCCAGCCCGGGATGCAGCCGCAAGAACTCCGCCAGCAAATACGGCGCGATGTACTTCCCCGTTGAAACAACGCCTATCCGAAGTGTCCCCGCCAGCAGTCCTTTCCGCTCCGACGTCCGCTCTGCAAACCCCCGGGCCTCCTCCAAAATCCTGTAAGCCGTGGCCTGAAAATCTACCCCGAACGACGTCAAATACACCCGTTTCTGCACCACGTCCACCAACGGGGCCCCCACTTCTTCCTGCAACTGTTTCAAAAGCAACGACACCCCCGGCTGTGTCAACTGCATGGCCTCCGCCGCCTTCGTCATGGACTTCAATTCCGCAACTTTCAGAAATACAGTGAGTTGGTGAAGGGTATACATATTCGTTAAAATTTATACATAAGCAAAACTAATGATTACAATTAATATAATAAATTAAAAATAATGAATACCCTTCGCACCTTTGCCCCATGATTTGCAGAATTCCCCTGTAGGTCAGAGGGTTGAAGCGTTGTTTCGAAAGCAACGATTCCCCGGCGGCCCCGGCCGCCGGGTTTCCCCTAAAAAACCGCAGTAGCAAAAGCCATCCAGTTCCCTATGAACCTCGACCTTCTCCTAGACAACCTCACCTCGCCCGCTCTTCTCTTCTTTTTGCTCGGCCTTTTCGCCGTCTACGTCAAAAGCGACCTCTCCATCCCCGAGAACTCCAGCAAATTCATCTCCCTCTACCTCCTCTTCTCCATCGGATTCAAGGGCGGACAAGAACTTTCCCACGAACATTTTACCTGGGAAATTGCCGGAAGCTTGCTTTTTGCCGTTGTGGTTTCAGCGGTAACTCCCATTTGGGTGTACTACGCAGTCCGCAAGCGTTTGGGCAATGCAAACGCCTCTGCGGTCGCCGCAAGCTACGGTTCTGTAAGTGCAGTGACCTTCGTTGCAGCCGTCGCATTTCTAGAAACAGTGGGCCTCGTCCTTCCCGGACACATGGTCGCAACCATGGCCTTGATGGAGTCCCCCGCCATCGTCGTGGGTCTCCTGCTTTTGGGTCTCAGCCAGAAGAAATCCCATCTCCCCGCAGCCCCCATTCAATCCCCATGGAAGACGCTCACCCATTCCATTACCCACGGAAGCGTGCTCCTTATTCTGGGCAGCCTGGTGGTCGGTTACTTTGCCAACGCCAAAGCCGCCGAAGGCATCAAACCCTTCACCAACGACCTATTTATGGGCTTCCTAGCACTTTTCATGCTGGAAATGGGCCTGACGAGCGGACGCCAACTCAAAGCCTTCTTCTCCTACGGATTTTATCCCTTTGCTGTAGCGGTCATTGTGCCATTCGTCAGCGGCACCTTGGTGGCCTGGGCCTCCTCCTTCATCACCGACGACGTCGCCGTCCGGTTCGCCTTTGCCTGCCTCGCCGGTAGCGCGTCCCACATAGCCGTTCCTGCCGCCTACAAAATTTCGGTACCCGAAGCCAATCCGGGGCTTTACTTGCCCATGGCATTGGCCATATCCTTCCCGCTTAACCTGACCTTGGGATTGCCCTATTACTGGATGTTGGTGAATCTCTAACCGACCCTCAATCTTCGTCTTCCGTGCAATAGGCTTCTTCCACGTGTTTCGCATTTACCCCCAGCACGTCGTTGGTATAGCCCACAGAAAAGAAGCTCGGATTAAACGGTTCATACAGGTTTTCAACCACAGCTGGGTAGTCGGGGCTATCGGGATTGGCAAGCGTTTCGCAGAGAAAACGATAGCCTTCTTTGCCGCCGCACCATTGCGGAGGCCCGGCGTAAGCACCGAATTCTACGTAAATGCCTTCGTCTGCATTGCGCTCCGTACCCAAAGCGTCTAACGTCAGCTCCAAGGTCCAAGGCACCTCGGTTTCGTAGACCAACTTCATGGGCCCGTTGCTGAAATAAGCCTTCAGGTCTTGGCCGGAGGCATTAGCCGGAGCCATTTCAACTTTACGGTCGTCGTCCAGATCCATCCATTGCTGGGGGTCAACTACTTTCCCGCCATTTGGAAGAATGAAATGGAAGGGGGCATCGGCTTCCCAGCCCATGGACAAAAAGGTCCCTGCAGCAAGGGCCAAAAGATCTTTGGAATTGGGGACATTGAGTGTACGCCAAACCACGGGCTGCACATCGTTCAAAGTCACACGGATCATCAGAGAGTGGGTGGTAGCCATGGTGCTAAATTCCGTTTTTTTCAGATTGGTTCGCATTGCTTCGACTCTTATTCAAACAATTCGACAACCGGCGTCATCAGGTCATCGGGTTGTTTCGTTGAGGCAAAGTTGCAAAACTTCTTCTGCGCTAGTCGTTTCTAAACGTTTATAAACGTATATAAACGTTTGTACGAGTTCAAACAACTGATTATCAACGTTATAAATCGATTTTATCCGTTTAAAAAACCCTGTTGATAACCCCCAAAAAAAGTGAAGAAGCCCAAAACGAAAAAACCCAAAGACATACGTCCTTGGGTTTCGTGGAGAATATCGGAGTCGAACCGATGACCTCTTGCATGCCATGCAAGCGCTCTAGCCAGCTGAGCTAATCCCCCAGTGCGGCTGCAAATATACGCATTGCCCCGGAATTCTCCAATTCGCCTCCTCAGCGACCTCCCAGGGCATAGCTGATTTGAAACCCAAACGTACGCGGCCCCAACAACGACGCAGGCCGGGGCATCACCGTGCGGTTCAGCAAATTGTTCACCTGCGCCGTAAACGCCAAGTCCCGCGTCATCTGCCACTTTACACGGGCGTCGAGCAGCAAGTCGTAGTGCGGCAAATAATACGCATACGCATCTTGCACCCCGGGGACAAAACCGTTGAACAGCGAACTCGTAAAAATGCTGTCCATGTTGTCCAAGCGGTTGTTGAACC
>JBIIBX010000157.1:0-3520 GCA_044239185.1 Schleiferiaceae bacterium
GCCTCCGGTTTCGTCGACCACGGTCTGTTGAAACACGGGGTTTAGGTTGTAGCGTGCCGCTACCCGCCATTCGCGGTAGCCTACCTCGGCGGTGAGGCCGTAATTCAAAACCGGCATAAAGAAAGAGCTGTTGGTTTGTTCGATGTGAAGGTCGCGGTTTACGTCGCGGTACCGGAGGTAATGCACCCCGCGGCCCAAACGAACCCCGCCAAATCCACCGGCAGCGACGGTAATTCCTTTGGTGCCCTTGCGGCTTGCGTTGAAGGCCAAGCTCAATGGAATCTCCAAGGTAGCGTAGTTCAGGTAGTTTTGACGGATGCTGGCGTCTGCCAGGAGAAGGTCGGAAAAGCCAACTTGGTCGCCAACAATACCTCCTTGGGAGCGGGAGGGCGCAACCGGCTCCTTGAAGTAGTAGGCCTCGGAAGTGATTCCTACCCCGGAACGCAGCCACAACGGTGATTGTTTGTGGAACAAGCGTCGGCCGTGCAGCCAAGAATAATTAAAAACAAAAGAAGAGCTTAATTCGCCCCGGCCCGAGTACGGATCCAAAAAGGATGCGGCATTGTCTGTGACAAACCAATTTCCTCCGCCGAAGTAGTAGGCTTGTTGGTCGAATTCCCGCTTCCACTTCTTGCGCTTCATGTTCAGCTCCAACTTGCCGTCTTTCAGGCCCAAGTGGATTCCCGCGTCTTCGGAACCGTCCGCTGTGTCCACGGAAATCCCGAAAGCGTCGGCGCGTTCCGCATTCCGCTCGGCCCACTCGCCAACCATGGACTGCACCGTTTCCAAGCGTTTTTCCAAATAGTCGTCCAGCGAATCGCGCTTTTCCTGAGCAGCCGCAGTCGTCAAAGCCCCGCTGCGCACGCGGTCGTTGATGGTTACAATTTCCTGGGTGTAATCGGCGATGACCCGTGTAATGTCAGCCGCCAAGCGCGCGCTAATTCGGCTCGACGTATCCAATGCGGCGGCGGAAGGGGCAACCTTCACCGCCGGGGGAGCAGGGGGAGGAGGAGGAGACTGCACGACGTCTTGCGCCCACAGAGCGGAGGCGGCAAAGGCCAATCCGATGGAGAGAATGTTTTTCATAAGAAGGAATTTAAGGGTTGTTTTTGGGAGAGTGGTTTCGGTTAAAGGGGTTTGCAGGAAGACGCTGAGCGGCGTTTTTCAGGTCAATGGTCACCGTAAGTTCTTCGGGCAAGGTCCAGGAGGCAGCGGGCCGTTCCCCCCGACGGAGGGTTTCCCATTGTTTTTGAGCAAAGGCCAAGGCCGATTGTTTCCAGTGTCCGGACTTCGGCGAAACGGTGCGGCGCAAGTCGTTCAAGTCGTACAGATTTCCGTTGTCCAGGGCCACTTCCAACTGAAACCACGACGAGGTCGGCCAGGAGGCCTTTTGGGCTTTTGGCGCTTCGAACGGTTTACTGGAGGCCGTTGGAGCCCCAATCTCTGCCAAACGCACCTCTGGAGAGGTGTTGGGCGCAGAAGGGGTAGAAAGCGCCCCCGGGGGGCTAAAAAGGGCTTCTGCGGGGCTTTGAGCCTCGGCACGCGTTCCCGCAGAAGCAAATGTATTTTTGGGGTCGCCTGCGGCAACCGGGACGACGTCTTCTGCCTGTGGGTGTTTTTTCACCCCCAATGAAGCCTTTCGCAGAGAGCTTGAGGCTTGGACAGCGGCAACAGCCACTTCCGGCAGCGGTTCCGTTTGTTGCTTGGAGCGTGTAACCCCCGAGGGAGTGGTGCGGAGTTCGGCTCCGGCAGACTCGGTGCCTCGGGGAACCGCCTGCCGAGCGTTCGGCACCCAAAGGCCGACCACGGCTGCTACCAAGGCAACGCCCGCCGCGGCCCAGGCCCAATACGGAACCAAGCGGCGTACCGGTCGTTTGGAAGCGGCTGCTTCGGCAACGGACTCGCCGGCCGCGGCCCGAGCGGCTTGGAATTTCTCCCAGGCCTCCGCGCGGGGCGTGGTCTGGAGTTGGCGCAATTCGTCCTCAATCCGCACGGTTCAATCCTTTAGCGGTTAAAACAGACTGCAAGCGAGCGCGGGCTCGGGAATACTGGGACTTGCTGGTGGCCTCGGAAATCCCCAACGCGTCGGCGATTTCTGCGTGGGAGTATCCCTCCACCGCGAACAGGTTGAATACGGTCCGGTAGCCCTCCGGAAGCGCTTGCACACACGCCAGAATGGCCTGGGTTCGGTCTTGGCTGTCCAAGGAAAAATCCGCGGGAACCTCCAAAGACGCCACGTCCTCTGCACTCGAAAAGTCCACCTTTTTCTTGCGCAGGGCCATGAGGCTCGTGTGAACCGCAATGCGGCGGGCCCAGCCCTCAAAGGAGCCTTCGTACCGGAATTGGGGTAGCTTTTCGAACACGGTCAACAGGGATTGGATCATGGCGTCTTCGGCGTCCTCGGGGTTTGCGAAATACCGCCGGCACAGCCCCAATAAGACCGGGGATAGCCGGTCGTACAGGCGCTTCTCTGCGGCGGGCTCGCGGCAGAGACATCGGGCGATGAGGTCGTCAAATGAATCCACCGGAGGAGGCTTTCAGGGAGAAGATGCACATTCCGGCACAAAGGTTGCACTTCCCCCTCTGATTTTTACCGACCTTTACTCCCTATGCCTAAAAAAGGCCCCAAAAAGAACAAGGCCCACCGCTCCATGGATGTAGCGGCCGTCGCCAGCAAGTTGTACAAACGTTTGTCCAAAAGCCCCGGGCGTCGGTTTTCGCTCGACGACTTGGCTATGGACGTCGGATTGCCCCACGAACAAGGCAGGCCGTTGGTCCGCAGTGCGCTGGAGCTATTGGTCCGCACCCAGCAGGCCGTAGAGGGTCCGGCCAATGTGTTTCGCTTGTTTTTTGAAGAACGGTTTGTGGAAGGCAAGTTGGACCTGACCCAATCCGGCACCGGCTACATCACCGGCACGGGGCTTCCCGAAGATGTTTTTGTGCGCGACACCCACACCGGCGTGGGGCTGAACGGCGACTGGGTGAAGGTGTTGCTTTTTGCGGCCCCCCGTCCCGGCTCCAAACAGGAGGGCCAGGTGGTGGAGGTTTTGAAACGGGCCAAATCCACCTACGTGGGTACGGTAGACATTACCCCCCAACATGCTTTCTTGCTGACAGACAACCGCCGGGTGGGAAAAGATTTCTACCTGCCCAAAGAATTTTTGGGCGAGGCGCACGACGGAGACGTGGTGGTGGTTCAGTTGGTGGAATGGAACAACCCCAAGTTCAATCCCATCGGCAAGGTTCTCAAGGTGTTGGGCCGCCCCGGCGAGCACCAGACCGAGATCCATTCCATTTTGGAAGAGTACGGATTGCCCTACGAATTTCCGGCCGAGGTGGAGCAGGACGCTGCCGGTCTGGACCAAGCCCTGGACCCGGCAGAAATTGCCCGACGGCGCGATTTCCGCGGCATCCTTACCCTGACCATTGACCCCGTCGACGCCAAGGATTTTGACGACGCTCTGTCGTTCCAAACCCTGGCCAACGGAAACCTGGAAGTGGGCGTTCACATTGCCGACGT
>JBIIBX010000009.1:0-20725 GCA_044239185.1 Schleiferiaceae bacterium
GATGGGCAGAACGAAGCCTTTTTGACGCCGAAGCAGTCCCAAAGCAAGCAAGGCCAATACGGTCAAACCAATGGATGCGTAAAACGCACCAAATAGCAAAGAGACCACCACCACGGCACCTGCCCAAACCCCCAGGATTAAATACAGGAGAGGAAGTCCAGCGCGGTACATCACCAAGGAAAAAGAGAGAAAAACCAGGGCAGAGCCGGTATCCGGCTGGGCCAAAACCAAGGCCAATGGCAGCCCTACAATGAGTCCAGGCATCCACCGGTATTTCCAATGCGCCAAATCTACTTTCTTAAATGCCAGGTACCAGCTGAGGACCAACGCCGTTCCAAATTTGGCGAGTTCCGAAGGCTGCAGGGTAAAACCTCCCAAAACCAACCAGCTTTTGTTTCCGCCCACTTCCTTTCCGGCCACCAACACAAGTCCCAACAAGGCCAAGGTGATCACATAGATCGGGATGGAAAGGAGTTCATAGAGTCGAGCGTCGGACAGAAGCACCAATAGAATCAATCCCACTCCCGCTACGATGAACAGAAGCTGTTTGCCGTATTCTTGGCTTGTGTCCCAGATGTTGCCAAATTCTTCGTTGTAGACCGCCGCATAAATATTGATCCAACCAAATAGGACCAATGCCGTGTACAACAAGACCGTAATGCGGTCAACTTTACCGAACCACCCTCTGGATTCCCTCATAGCGGCAGTCGGGTTTTGGTAGACATGCCGTATTCCCCTTGGAGGTTTCCTTCAAACATGCGGCGTTCCAGATCGGGTCGGGAAATGGAGTCGGTCAGGTATTTTTCGATCATCAAGGAGGAGATGGGCGCTGCCCAGCGGGCTCCCCAATACCCATTTTCGACAATCATGGCCAGAGCGATTTTGGGGTTGTCCTTGGGGGCAAAGGCAACAAAGATAGAATGGTCTTGCCCGTGGGGGTTTTCAGCGGTCCCCGTTTTGCCACACATTTGGATGTGTTTGACCTTTGACCCTGCGGCTGTTCCAATTTCAAAGACATCGAACATGCCGTTGATAACGACTTCGAAATACTGGGGATGAACGGTGGTGCGTTGCTGCTTAAAAAAGTCGGGCTGATCAACGGGCTGACCGTCTACTTTTTTAACAATGTGGGGAATGAACCAGTGGCCTCGGTTGGCAATGGCCGCGGTCATATTGGCCAATTGCATGGGAGTGACCAACAATTCGCCTTGTCCAATGCCGTTGGAAATGGTGGTAACCGCTCGCCAGGAAGTGCCTCCATAGACGCGGGTATAGAAATCAGCGTCGGGCACAAATCCCTTTCTACCTGTGGGCAAGTCAGATCCGAGAAATTTGCCCAGCCCAAAACTCTTCACGTGGTTGCTCCAAGCGTCCATTCCCTGGCGAGCGGTCGGGAACTGTTCAATGATGGCTTTGTAGGTCGAACAGAAATAATTGTTGCAGCTTTTGGTAATGGCGTGCTGAAGGGCCATGGATCCTCCGTCGCAGTGGCAGCCCACGGTGAGTCGTCCAAAGTGGAATCCGTGGTGGCAGGTGTACCGCGTATCTGCTGTGATGGCTTTGGTCTCCAAGCCGATCAAGGCGTTCAACAATTTGAAGGGAGACCCCGGGGGGTATTCGGCCAACAGGCCTCGGTCATAAAGCGGTTTGTTGATGGAGTCCCGGTACAAGGCGGCGTAGTTTCGGGACCGTTTGCGCCCAACAAGCGCAGCGGGGTTGTAGCTTGGGGCTGTTACCAGAGCAAGAATTTCGCCAGTTGCCGGTTCGAGGGCAACAATGCTTCCGCGTTTGCCGGCCATAAGCGCTTCTCCATAAGCTTGCAATTCGCCGTCGATGGTGCTGACCAAGTCTTTTCCGGGTACGGGGTCTCGGTCAAATTTGCCGTCCATGTACGGCCCCATTTCCCGGTTGAAGTTATCCACCAAGCGGTACTGAACGCCTGCTTTTCCGCGGAGCACTTCTTCGTAGGCCTTTTCGATTCCCGCTTGGCCCACCAAGTCTCCCTGCTCGTACTCCGGATGTTCTTCAACAAACTTGTCGGTTACTTCCCCAATAAACCCGAATACGTTGGCTCCGTAGTCCGCGGAATAGTCCCGCAGAATTCGGCGTTGCACGTAAAATCCAGGATATCCGTTCAACCGCTCTTGCACCCGGGCGTAGTCGTCCACGGTCAACATTTTTAAAAACACACTGGCCCGATAGGGAGAGTAATTCCGTGCTTTTTTCAGTTCCGTCCGAATGTAAGAGCGATCAACCTGCAGCAAGGCCGCAAACTGGACTGTGTCCATGGCTTTTACCTGCCGGGGAATGACCAAAAGATCGTAGGCGACCTGATTCGCCACCAACAGCTTTCCGTGTCGGTCGTACACAAAACCACGGGCAGGGTACACCTTCACAATGCGTTTGGCATTGTTGTCTGCGCTCAACTTGTAGGAAGGGTCGAGTAGTTGAATGGTGATAAGCCGCAGGGTAAAAACAATACCGACCACCGCAAAAAGGAGGAAAAAGACGCGTTGTCGGTTCATTCGCGTGGGACCATCAGCAACTGGGTGGCGTAAATGAGCGCCGTGCTCACCGAGGTGGACAAGAGGGTACGGAGCAAGATGGAGAAGAATTCACCCAAGGAAAAGGACTCCAAAAGAAAGAGCCAAAAGTGAAAAACGAAAAGGCACAGGAACGTCAAGGTCAAAAATTTACTTTGCCCCAGTGCTCCAAGCGTCAACGATTGCCCCTCTTCCAGCGCCCGTGCGACCAAGGACTTGACCACATAGGGTTGCACATACACCAACAAGACAGAAGCAGAAGCATGAAGACCGCCCGAATTCTCAAACAGATCGACCGTTAAGCCCAGGCAGAATCCCACCACCAATCCCACTGCGCGGTTCCATTTTAGCGGCCACAAAACCAACAAAATAGGATAATAGTAGGGGTTCAAGTACCCCAATAATTGAACATTCTCCAGCAAAAGAAGCTGAAAAGCCATCACCGCAACAACGGCAAACGCATACCCAATGACCGACCTCACTCTTCTTCCAATTCAGCGTGCGCCTCCAAAGCGCGTTGTTCTCTCTTGACCAGACTTTGAACCACATACACCGTTTGCAAGGCGGCAAAATCAACGGCAAGCTCTACATCCAGGATGTAGCTTTGGCTGGCAGGGTCCAACGAGAATCCGCGCACTTTTCCAATCGAAATTCCGCTTGGGAACAGAGCACTGCGCGTATCGGTTTGTACCCGGTCTCCTGTCTTGACCCGGGCTTGCCTTGCAACATCCACCATGGTGGCCATGCGGTGATTGCCACCTTCCCAAACGACCGATCCAAAGTGCTTGGTGCGGGCCATGGATCCGCTCAGCCGGGTCCGTCGGTGCAAAATGGGCAACACCGTTGCATAGTGTTTAGAAACCTCGTGCACCACGCCTACAACCCCTTTGGGCGAAATGACCCCTTGCCCTGGTCGAATTCCATGAAGGTACCCGCGGTTCAGGGTGAGGTAGTTGCTCCGTTTGTGAAAAGAAGCATTGATAACTTCGGCTTCCAAATAGGTGTAGGCCTGCAACGAATCTTGGACCCCTCCACGGACGCGCACGGAATCGATTTTTGAAGAACCCAACTGCGCGCGGAGCCGTGCATTTTCGTGGGCCAAGTCCCGATTGATTTTCCGAAGGCGGGTGTAATTTTCTGCATCCGTGTACACTTTCTGAACCGAAGCAGTGGCATCTTGGGCCACATTCCAGGCCCACGACCGGTGGTACGGGTGGCTTCGAAAGGCAGCCGTTAACGCCCATCCCTGCGCAAGCAGGAACATCAGGAACAGATGGTATCGGACCAAAAACCGAACAATGTTCCTCATGCGTTTAGCGCATCAACAACGTTTTGTACTTCTCGATGTTCTTCAAGGCAATCCCGGTACCGCGAACCACGGCGCGCAAAGGATCCTCCGCCACATACACGGGCAAGTCGGTCTTCATCGAAATCCGTTGGTCCAAGCCGCGAAGCAGGGAACCGCCTCCGGCCATGTAAATCCCCGAATTGTAGATATCTGCAGACAACTCCGGCGGGGTGTTGGCCAAAGCCTTCATCACAGAATCCTCAATGCGCAAAATGGACTTGTCCAAGGCGCGGGCCACCTCGCGGTAGGAGATGGTGATGGACTTGGGCTTCCCAGAGAGTAGGTCGCGTCCTTGAACGGCCATGTCTTCCGGGGCATCGGGCAAGTTTTCGATGGCTGAGCCAATTTGAATCTTGATTTGTTCGGCCATCCGCTCCCCAACGGAAAGGTTGTGCTGGGTGCGCATGTAGTAGACAATGTCGTTGGTGAAAACGTCTCCGGCCACTTTGATGCTCTCGTCGCACACGATCCCGCCCAGCGCCAAAACGGCGATTTCGGTGGTTCCGCCGCCGATGTCGATGATCATGTTTCCTTTGGGTTCCAGGACGTCCACCCCAATCCCGATAGCGGCTGCCATGGGCTCGTGAATCAGGTAGACTTCCTTGGCATTGGCGTGTTCGGCGCTGTCTTTAACCGCGCGCTTCTCCACCTCGGTAATGCCGCTGGGAATGCAAATAACCATCCGAAGGGAGGGGGCAAAAAGGCGTCCGGTCAATCCCGGAATGCTCTTGATGAGTTCGCGAATCATGTGCTCAGAGGCAACAAAATCGGCAATTACCCCGTCTTTCAAAGGGCGAATGGTTCGGATGTTGTCGTGGGTTTTTCCATGCATTTGCATGGCCGTTTCGCCCACAGCCAAGAAGGCGCCCGTGGTGCGGTCCAGAGCCACAATAGAAGGGGCGTCGACCACCACCTTGTCGTTGTGAATGATCAGCGTATTGGCCGTTCCCAGGTCAATCGCGATGTCGTACGTTAAGAAGTCAAATAGGCCCATGGAAAAGGGGATATCAATGCTTGAAGTGGCGAATTCCAGTAAATACCATGGAGAGTCCTTGGGCGTCGCAGTAATCGATGCTCAGCTGATCCTTGACAGATCCCCCGGGTTGAACGACGGCAGAAATGCCGGCCTTGTGAGCGATTTCCACACAATCGGGAAAGGGGAAAAACGCATCCGAGGCCATCACGGCTCCGTTCAAGTCAAAGTTAAATGTTTTCGCCTTATGAATCGCTTGTTCAAGGGCATCCACCCGAGAAGTTTGTCCGGTCCCACTGCCAAGCAGTTGGCCGTTTTTCACCAGGACGATGGTATTGCTTTTGGTGTGCTTGCAGATGGCCGACGCGACCACCAAATCGTCGATTTCCAAAGCCGTTGGTGCGGCTTGTGTCACCGTTCTAAAGTCAGACACGGAGTCCGAATGCGTGTCCCTATTTTCTACAAGGAATCCGTTCAGCGCAGACCGTATCACCAGTGAAGGCAGGGCTTGTGGCTTCCACTTCAACACCATTCGGTTCTTCTTTTGCTTAAGAATAGCCAGGGCTTCCTCCGTGAAGTCGGGGGCAATGGCCACTTCAAAAAAGAGGCTGTCCATCGCTTCTGCGGTTGCCGCATCCACGGCACGGTTGAAAATCAACACCCCTCCAAACGCAGAAACAGGGTCTCCGGCCAAGGCCGCATTCCAGGCCTCCAAAAGCGTCGGGCGCTCCGCTACTCCGCAGGCATTGTTGTGTTTGATAACGGCTGCAGCGGGGTGCCGCGTAAATTCGCTCATCAACTGCACAGCTGCGTCGATGTCTAATAAGTTGTTGTAGCTCAGTTCTTTGCCGTGCAATTGCTCCAGCAATTTTTCCAAATCACCGTGAAAGGCACCGGACTGGTGCGGGTTTTCGCCGTAACGCAAAGGACGGCCTGCGCCCAGCCAACCGGCCACGCCTTCTTCCTCTCCGCGCAGCCAACCGCCAATGGCGTTGTCGTAGCGGTTGGTCACTCCAAATGCGCGTCCAGCAAACGATTTACGCACATCCAAGGTCGTTACGGCGCCATGCGCATTCACCCAGTCCAATGCTTCCGCGTAGGCACCGCGCTCGGGAATTATCCAAACATCGCGGTAGTTCTTGGCGGCAGCACGAATAAGCGAAATTCCACCGATGTCAATTTTTTCGATGATTTCGTCGTGGGTACCCCCGGCAGCTACGGTGTCTTCAAACGGGTACAAATCCACCACCACAATGTCGATGGAGGCCAGAGCATGGCGCTCCATGGACGCCCGGTGCGAAGCGTCGTCCCGGCGGTACAGAATGCCGCCAAATATGGCAGGGTGGAGGGTTTTTACCCGTCCGTCCAAAATTTCCGGAAATCCCGTCAACGACTCGACGGCCGCTACCGGCAGTCCGAGCGACTCAATGAACGCATAGGTCCCTCCCGTGGATAAGAATGTAACTCCTTGAGAATGAAGCGCGCGCAAGAGCGGCTCCAAGCCTTCTTTGGAATAAACGGAGACCAGAGCGCGGAGCGGGGGGGAAATCGGCATGTACGTGATTTTAATGGAGCCGCAAAGGTACGGAATCGTGGCGCAGTCTTCGTACCTTGGCTCCATTATGATGTCTGTTCGCTCCTTTTTTGAAGAATCGTTTGGTTTCGCCTTTCATTCCTTGGTGTCCAACCGGTTGCGAACCTTTCTCAGCGTACTCGGAATTGCCGTGGGCATCTTTGCCATCATTAGCGTTTATGCGATGGTAGACTCCCTGGAACGGTCCATCCGGAGCAGTGTGAAAGGCCTCGGGTCAGACATTGTTTACGTCCAAAAATGGCCCTGGGGCGGCGGGGGAGGCGAGTACCCTTGGTGGAAGTATTTTCAAAGGCCTGAAACCGACTACCGGGATTATTTGCAACTCCAGTCCCGCATGGGGCGTGCCGACGGAATTGCGGCGGTCGTGGGTACCCGGCCGACTCTTTCCGCGGGAAGCAATACGGTCGAAAACACCCAGTTACGCGGAGTCACGGAGCATTATGCGTCCCTCTGGAAATTGAAGTTTGAGCAAGGTCGTTCCTTTACGTCCACCGAATCCCGAAGCGGTCGGCCGGTGATGGTGGTGGGCGCAACGGTGGCGTCTGGGCTTTTTCCGGGGGGAGATGCCCTGGGGAAAGAGGTGCAGGCCATGGGAAAAACCTATACCGTAATTGGGGTCTTGGAAAAAGAAGGCGCTTCGTTGATTGGCGAGAGCCACGACGAACAAGCCTTGGTTCCGGCGGCCTTCCTCCGAACCTTTGTGAACAGCCAAAGTTCAGGTGGGTTTACGCTGATGATTCGCGCAGCACCTGGCCAAAGTACGGCCTCCCTGAAAAGTGAAATACGCGGACACATGCGGTCTATCCGACGCCTAAAACCCCAGTCCGACGACAATTTTGCTCTGAACGAATCTTCCAGTCTCAGTTCGGGCCTGGACCAAATGTTCGGCATCATTGGTTTTGCTGGAACCATTATTGGCGGATTTTCCGTGCTGGTCGGGGGATTTGGGATTGCCAACATTATGTTTGTAAGCGTCCGCGAACGCACCGGGCAAATCGGCATTCAAAAAGCGATGGGGGCCAGAAAGTCGTTCATCCTTTCCCAGTTCCTGGTGGAAAGCGTTCTGTTGAGTTTGCTGGGCGGTGTACTGGGCCTAATCGCCGTAGGGATTTTGATCCTTGTGGCGAGGCAATGGACCGACTTTGACTTGGCCATGTCCGTGTGGAATGCCCTGCAAGGATTGGGTATATCGGCCACCATTGGATTGCTTGCCGGATTGGTTCCCGCCTACATGGGGGCCAAACTGGACCCCGTTGAAGCCATACGGGTCAATTCTTAAAGGAAAGATTCCCGTGCGTCCTGCACGTTGGCGTGTTTTACGCCGGTGTCTGCGGTTCCCACACAGAGGCCACCATCTCACACAGCAATTCGCAGAAATGCAGGTCGTCTTCCGAAAAAGCCTGGAGTGTGTGGCTATCGATGTCCAACTGCCCCACCAATTCTCCGTTCACCGCAATGGGAACGACCAGTTCCGAGCGGGTTTCCGTGCTGCACGCCAAGTAGTTGTCGGACTGGGAGACGTCGTCCACCCGGAGGGTTTCGCCGCTTACGGCTACTTGTCCGCAAATACCCACTCCAAAGGGGATCCGGACATGGTCCGTGGGAGCGCCGGCAAACGGCCCCAAAAAGAGCTCTTTGTTCGCGGTGTCCATCCAATAGAACCCTACCCAGTTGTACTTCGGAGCCTCGGATTGCAACAGGGTGCAAACGTCGGATAAACCTTTCAGGCCTTCCTCGGCCAAGTACCCCCTGCAGGTCTCCAGCAACTCCACGTGTAATGCTTTCATGGCCCAAAAGTACCGCGGGATTGAAAGCAGCGCACTACGTTGGCTCTGTGAAAACGACTCTTGGCGCGTTTTTCCTGTGTTTTCCTTGCATTATGACGTAAATTTGCGAGATGAAGCAATTTCTTCTTTCGTTCGCCCAGCGAACCAAGTGGTGGGTTTCCGCCGCGGTTCTGGCCACCGCACCCCAAATGGCCGCACAGTCCCTTAATCTTCAGCAAGTTCCAAACCTGTCCAAGTGCACAGGAGACACGTTGACCGTGGCCATGACCGTGGGCAACCCCGGATTTGGAATTTCGAACAAGTTTGTGGTGCAGCTAGCCCAAGGCTTGCCGCCGGCTGTTTCGTTCACGTCGGCCATGGTGTTGCCGATTGTGTCCTGGTCGCCAACCACGTCCGGTACCGTGATGGACACCATCGGCGCGGGAGCGAAACTCTTTAAGGTGGTGATCCCCAAGTCGATTGTAAACAACAATTTTTACTCGCTTCGGGTTCGAGGCACCAGTCCGGTGGCCTTTTCGGACACCATCGTAATGGCGGTGAACGTTTCCCCTTCGGCGAACATTACCACCATTGCCAACGCCTTTGTTAACCGGCATACATCGTTGCCCAACGACTGGGGATTTTGCGAAGGAGACACAGCTTTGTTGACCGCTACCCCTGGCTTGGCCAGCTACCAGTGGTTGGAAAGCGGAAATCCCATCGGAGGAAAAACCCAATCCAGCTTGAAGGTTTTCCAGTCCGGTGTGTACTCGGTGAAAGTGAGCAACGGCGCATGTTTTGCTACAAGCAAGGACACCATTGTCAACCAGTTCTCCCCCGTGGCAGACATTTCGTTTTCCAACATTCCTACGTTGGTCGTACGCGACGTCAATACCACAATCGACTCATTGGCGTTTTGCGAGACCGACACCATCACCCTTTCGGGACCGATTCCTTCCATGCCCATGACGACCATTGGATACCAATGGATTCGGGACTCCATAGGGCTTTTTAGCCAGGCCTTCCCGCGTGCTCTTCCGGGAGCGACCAATTTCTCCTACAAAACGGCGAGGTCCGGCGCCTATCGGTTGGTGACGCTGTGGAACCCTGGAGGGTGCCCAGACACCTCCGGCTACATGTGGCTTTTTGCAGACACCATTCCCGACGTTTTTGTTATGAACAAGCCTTGGCCCGGTTTGGGAACCCCCAGCTTGAGCATCTGTCCCAACGACAGCACCTTGCTCTCCGCCAGTGCCCAGTCTGCTTCCGGCATTTGGGGATACCAGTGGCAAGTGCGCTATCCGATCACCGGAAACTGGCAGAATATCCCCAACGATACCCTGGCTACCTTGAAAGTTTCCACCAAATTGGTTCCTGGCACGGCCCAATACCGCCTGCTTATTGAAGGAGAGGCGTGCGACTACACTACGGCCGCCGTCCAGGTGACCGTCGTTCCCTTTCCAACGGTGGCTACTGTGCCGGCGGATTCCACCTTCATTTGTTTTGGTGACTCGACCCAGCTCGCAGTCATTGGCAATGCATTGAGCTACAGCTGGAACAACGGAACCATTACCAACACGTCGTTCTACGCCAGTGCCTCTGGCAACTATGTGGTAGAGGGCATTGGCCCCAACGGCTGCGCCTCCTACGACACCGTTAAAGTCAAGCTGTTTACCGTGAACGCGAATGCAGGCCCCGACCTCTTGGTTCTACCAGGGGAAGTCGTTCAGTTGAATGCTACCGGTGGGGTGATGTACTACTGGTACGCCGACAAGCCCGTTTACTTCTCGGATCCGTACAACCCCAATGCCCAAACCCAGCCCACCCAAGATACCACCTACTACTACGTGGACGTAATGTCTGCGGAAGGGTGTTTCGATCGGGATACCTTGATGGTGGTGCAGTTTGACCCCACGTCGGTGTTGGTGGATTTGTCCAACGTACAGAACTTCCTGAGTCCCAACGGCGACAACAAAAACGATATTTTGGACCTCTCCGAGGTAATGCGTTTGGACTCCTGCGGAATTACCATTCTCAACCGATGGGGCGCTACCGTTTATACAGAAGCACGTTATACAAACGGCTGGACGGGCACCAACAATGCCGGCGATGCCTTGCCCGACGGAACGTACTACATCATTCTAACCAAAGACCAAGAGATTCGCTACCGCGGTGCGGTAACCTTGGTTCGTTAATTTTCAACGCGTAGCTCCCTCTTAGATATGAAAACGAAGGTTTTAATTGCCCTTTTTGTTGCTCAAGCCGGAATGGCTTCTGCCCAACAGCTGCCGCTTTATTCGTTGGGATTCTTTGCTCCCCAAATCAACAATCCCGCTCGTTCGGGCTCCAAAGAAGGCGGCTCCCTCACAACCGCTCACCGCCAGCAATGGATGGGCGTAGAAGGAGCTCCTGAAACCAGCATGCTCGCCTTCAACAGTGCGTTGAACAAGGAGAAAATCGGTTTCGGTTTGTACGCCTACAACGACGTTACGGACATTGTCCACCGTTCCGCCATCTACGGCAACTATGCCTACCACGTTCAGCTGGCCGACAACACCTCGCTGTCTTTTGGTTTGGGTCTCGGATATGTGAGCAATTCCTTGGACATGGCAAGCATTCGCGTGAAGAATGCAGACGACCCCTATTTGATTCCCGCCAACAACGGCGGTTCTTTGGACCTGAATGTGGGTGTCCATTTGCAAGCAAGCGGATTTGGCTTGGGATTTTCGGCCCCTCAATTGCTGGCTCCTGCCATTTCGTACAGCAAAAACTACGACGAGCCCGTTGAATACCAATTGATTCGTCACTACACCGCACAGGCCCAATACGACGTCACGTGGCAGAAGGGCAAAATGGTCCTCACTCCGCTGGTTGCCTTGCGTTCCGCTGGATTGGGCATTCCCATGCAAGTGGATGCCGGTGCTCTCTTCAATCACAAGGACTTTGGCTACGTTGGAGCTATGTACCGCAGCAATTATGCCGTAACCGCTCAGGCAGGGGTGCATCTCACGCCTTTGGTTTCTGTGGGATACGGGTACGATTTTTCCACCAACACCTACGCCACAACTTTGGGAACCACCCACGAATTCATGTTGACCTACCGTTTGGGCAACAACAAAGCCGGTGAGCGCATGGAAGCCGAAATCAAGCGGTTGAAGGACGCTCAGCGCAAGCAGATGGACCAGCAGGAGAATTTCATCAACGAGAAGTTTGAAGAATTCCGCGACGAAATCCGCACCGCCCAAAAGGCCGAATTGGAAAAGCAGAAAGCCTCCATTGCCGCCGACGTGGCCAAGCAAACGGCCGCCGCTGCAGCCAAGGGAGGGTCATCAAAGAACACAACGGCTACCACTACCAGTTCAGCAGGCGGGGAGACCCCATCCGGCTTGTTGGAAGGGTTCAAAGCAGAAAATCTTGCAGCCAACGTAGCCCCCGGGTCGGCTGGATTCTATGTGACCGCCGGTGTATTCTCGACCAAAGAGAACGCAACCAAATTGCAGGGCTCGTTGAAGGCAAAAGGTTTGCCCTCCGAACTTTTCCAGGACAAGACCAACTCCATGTACTACGTGTACATTTTGAAGTTCAAAACCTACGAAGAGGCGGAAGCCGTTAAAACCAATCGCCTCAACGGCCGATTCGACGGCAAGTTGTGGGTGAAAGTCATCGAATAAGATGCGGTTCCTTCAACGGTTGGCCTTTGTGGCTTTTGCTGGGGTCGCTTCGCTGTCCTCGGCCTTCGCCACCCATTTGGTAGGGGGAGAGTTAACCTACACCTGTGTGGGCAACGGCCAGTACCAGATTCAGTTGCGCGTTTACCGGGATTGCTCGGTAACGACCCCCTTGGACAACAGCGTGAACATTGCGGTCTACAATGCTGCAGGGACGTTGGTTACCCAAACCAGTGTCTCCAAAGGCCCAACCATTGCAGTGAGCACAGCCACAGGAAACCCGTGCTTAACCACTCCGCCCAATATCTGTACGGAGTACGCGGACTATGTGACAACCTTTTCCTTGCCGCCTATCGCCGGAGGGTATACCGTGGTGCACCAGCGATGCTGCCGCAACAACACCATTACCAACATCACCAACCCCGGAGCACGCGGGAATTCCTACTTCGCGCAAATCCCGTCCAACGACGTGGCGTGCAACTCGTCGCCCGCATATGCCACGGTTCCGCCCATCGTCTTGTGCCTCGGTGACAACGCCCAAGTAGACGTTTCCGTCACAGAAACAGACGGCGATTCGCTCTACTACGAACTCTGCGACATTTTCAACGGAGGAAGTTCTGGAAATCCACAGCCCAATCCTCCCACCGCGCCGCCGTACTCGGCCCTGACATTTGTTTCGCCTTACACCGCCACCCAGCCACTCCCTGGAACATTCACCTTTGATTCCCAAACCGGATTGCTGGAAGGAAAGCCCACTACAACCGGTCAATTTGTTGTGGGTCTTTGCGTGAGTGAATACCGGAACGGCGTTCTGCTAACCACCGTGCGCCGCGACTACCAATTCAACGTTACGGCCTGCATCAACAACATCGTTGCCGACGTCCTCACCCAAATCGAAGATCCGGGATTGCTTTGTGGCGGTAAAACCGTTCAGTTCCAAGCCCAGACGCCCGGTGCCTTGTACTACTTCTGGGATTTTGGGGTAGCCGGAACCAACGCAGACACCTCCAACTCGCCCACACCCACCTTTACTTTTCCGGACACCGGTTGGTACGACGTCACGTTCATTGTGAACCGCGGACTGGTCTGCACAGACACGGTCACCGTTCCGTACCGCATTTTGGACGCTCCGAACTATACCGTATCTGTTGCCGGAACCCCGTGCTTCGACGTGCAGGATTTCGTTTTCACAGCCGTGGGAACCACGCCCGTAGACGCCACGTTTTCGTGGACCTTTGGAGCCCAAGCGTCGCTCCCTATGGCTTCCGGCAAGACCGTTGGCCCCATCGACTTCAATGCCCCCGGCAAGTATCCGGTAAAACTCGTTGTCCATTCGGCCACCTGCCCAGACACCCTCTACGACTCTGTGGAGGTCTTTGCCTACACCTTTGACGTGGACGCAGGTCCAGACACCGCCATAGCGCGCGGGGACACCGTCTACTTGGCTGCCACAGACGCATCCGCTTACCGCTGGTTTGCCGACAAGGCGGTGTATTTCAACAATCCCCGCCAACAAGCTCCACAAGCCTGGTTGCGCCTGGATTCTACCACCTTCTATGTGATTGGTGCTAGCCCGGAAGGGTGCTTGGGCCTAGACACCGTCCTGGTCTACTGGCTTCCTCAACATACGGGCCCGGCATTGGATTCGGTAATGAACGCAATTACCCCCAACGGTGACGGCAAAAACGACGTGCTGGACCTCACCGAAGTTCTGTACAAAGACGTGTGCAGGCTCATCGTTTACAACAGGTGGGGAGCCGAAGTCTACCGCACGGATGCCTACAAGAACGACTGGGCGGGCACCACGTCCGATGGAGACGAACTGCCAGCGGGTACCTATTACTTTTATGTAATCAAAGGATTGGAAATCCGGTACCGCGGTCCGGTATCCATTCTACGCTAGCGCGTAACGGCGGTAGAAACAAAAAAGCCCGGCTACGCCGGGCTTTTTTGTTGGCTAGCCTCTGGCGCCCGAAAGGCGCCAGAGGAGCGTAGGATACCTCAAAACATGTCCCGAATGCGGTCGAAAAATCCTTTGTCCGACGCACTGGGGGTGGGGGTGAAGTTTTTGCTGTTTCTCCAAGACTCCAAGACGGCTTTCTCTTCGTTGGTCAGGTTCTTCGGGGTCCATACCTGGATATGGATCAACAAGTCCCCTGTGCCGTAGCTGTCTACGCTGGGCAAACCCTTTCCTTTCAGACGGAGGACTTTGCCGCTTTGGGTTCCTGCATCGATTTTGACGCGGGCCTTTCCTTGCAAGGTGGGGACTTCCACACTCGCGCCCAGGGCGGCGTCTGGAAGGCTCAAGAAGAGCTCGTAATGCAGTGTTTGGCCGTCGCGCTTCAGCTGGTCGTGTTCTTCCTCTTCGATGGCCACAATGAGGTCACCAGCAGCACCCCCTCCCGGGGCCATGTTTCCTTTGCCTGCTACACGAAGCTGCATGCCGTCTTGCACCCCCGCAGGGATGCGGATAGAAACGACTTCCTCTACTTTTTCCAGACCGTCGGGACCTACCCCAGCCGGACGTTGGTCTACTTTCTTACCGCTTCCCTGGCACGTTGGGCAAACCGAGGCCGTGCGCATTTGCCCGAGAATCGTGTTCTGTACGCGGGTGACTTGGCCGTGGCCGCCGCAGGTGTCACAGGTTTTGAAGGTGACGCCCTCCGCGGGAACAGCGCGTTTGATCTTCATTTTTTTCTCTACACCGGTAGAGATTTCCTCCAAGGTCAATTTAACGCGTACCCGCAGGTTGGATCCGCGAACGGCACCTCCCCGGCCTCCGCCGCCAAAGCCACCGAAAGCGCCCCCAAAGGCATCGCCGAAGATGTCCCCGAAGTGGCTGAATATGTCGTCCATATTCATTCCGCCACCGGCGCCGCCACCGCCCGAAAAGGCTTGGTGGCCAAATTGGTCGTATTTCTGTTTTTTCTCGGGAGAACTGAGTATTTCGTACGCCTCGGCGGCCTCCTTAAATTTATCTTCGGCCTCCTTGTTCCCGGGGTTTTTGTCCGGGTGGTACTGGATGGCCATTTTGCGGTAAGCCTTCTTGATTTCGTCGGCGGAAGACTGGCGGGTAACCCCCAGCACTTCGTAGTAGTCCCGTTTGGCCATGGCTTAAGCGTCAGGAGATTTGCCGACCACCACTTTCGCGTACCGGATGATCTTTTCCCCGACGCGGTAGCCCCGCTCCAATTCGTCGATCACGGTCCCGGCCAACTCCGTCTGGGGCACCACGAGGGTGGTAATGGCTTCCATAAACTCGGGGTCAAAAGGAAGGCCGTGGGTAGGCTCCATGGACTTCAATCCCTGGGCTTTGAGGGTTTCCGTCAATTTGGCATGAATAAGGACGATGCCTGCCACGTTGGGGTCTTCTGCAGGCATCATTTTGAGGGCCCGATCGAAGTCGTCCAAAACAGGCAGCAGTGCTTTCAATGTGGATTCGTTAGCGGTACTGATCAGGTCCAGACGTTCCCGAGCGGTGCGCTTGCGGAAATTTTCGAATTCCGCATACAGACGAAGGTTTTGGTCTTTCAATTCCTGCGCCCGTTGTACGGCATCGTCGGAAACCGAGGAGTCACCGTTGGTGGAATCTCCGTGTTCGGCGTTCTGAGCCTCCGTCTGTTCCTGGTTGGAAGACTGGGGGTCCTGAATAGGCTCCTCGTTGGGGTGTGCCTCGTGATCTTTTGATTTCATGGCTGGAAATAATCAAACGGCCTGCCAAAAGACAAATGTTGTCAAATTGGCAGGCCGTTGCAAGGAAAAGGGGAGGAGCAACAAACTCCTCGGGCCCCGTTTATTTCATCAAACTTTTCAATTTTTCTTCCAAGGCAGGGCCGCGAAGTCCTTTGGCAATGATTTTGCCGTTGCCGTCAATCAAGTAGGTCATAGGAATGGAACGAACGCCGTAAATCCCGGCGCCTTCGGCATTCCAGCCTTTCAGATCCGACGTGTGGTTGGGCCATTCCAATTTGTCTTGGGCAATGGCGGCGACCCAGCGGTCTTTGTTTTGGTCCAAGGAGTACGAGTACACCGTGAAACCTTTGCCGGAAGTGAATTTGGCGTCTTTGTATTGGTTGTACACCCGAACCACATTGGGGTTCTCCATGCGGCAGGGGCTGCACCACGATGCCCAGAAGTCCAAAAGGACCACTTTTCCGCGAAGCGAGGAAAGCTTGATCACTTTACCGCTCGGGTCGGGGTAGGCCAAGTCGGGAGCCTGATCGCCCACGTTGAAGTTGGCCATTTGTTCCAGAGCGGCTGTTTTGAGGTCAACGCCGTGGTTCTCGGCATACGAGGCATTGGTCCGGGCCACGTAGAGAACGGCAACTCCTGTTGCCAGAGCCACGGTCCAAGCGGCGATTTTCAGGTTTGTTTTCATAGGAGAGGGGTGTTTAGTCGTTAAGTCGTACAATTTTCGCGCCAATTGCCCGCAACCGCTCGTCGATGTGCTCGTAGCCTCGGTCGATTTGGTCAATGTTTTGGATGATGCTGGTTCCATCGGCGCTCAGGGCTGCAATCAAAAGTGCAATTCCGGCGCGGATATCGGGCGAGGACATGGTGGTGCCGCGCAGGGCCACCTTGCGGTCCAATCCAATCACGGTTGCGCGGTGGGGGTCGCATAGGATTATTTGGGCGCCCATGTCGATTAATTTGTCGGTAAAGAACAGGCGGCTTTCAAACATTTTCTGGTGTACCAAAACAGAACCACGCGCTTGGGTGGCCGTAACCAAAATAATGCTGAGCAAGTCCGGGGTAAAGCCGGGCCAAGGAGCGTCGGAAATGGTCAAAATTCCGCCGTCCATAAAGGACTGGATTTCGTAGTGGTCTTGTGCAGGAATAAAAATGTCGTCGCCGCGGCGCTCCAAGTGGATGCCCAATTTCTGGAAAACCCCAGGCATAACGCCCAAATGGTCAAATCCGGTGTTTTTGATGGTGATCTCGGACTGGGTCATGGCAGCCAAACCGATCCAGCTTCCAATCTCAATCATGTCCGGCAAGCAGCGGTGGTCGGTCCCCCCCAATTGATCCACTCCGGTGATGCGGAGCAAGTTGGAACCAATTCCCTCAATTTTCGCCCCCATGCGGACAAGCATGCTGCACAGCTGCTGCAAGTACGGTTCGCAGGCGGCATTGTAAATGGTGGTGGTTCCAGGCGTTAGTACAGCGGCCATAACAATGTTCGCCGTACCTGTTACCGAGGCTTCTTCCAAGAGCATGTACGCTCCCTTTAGGCCGCTAACGGGTTGTTCAACGCCGTAGAAACCAGAACCCTCTTCGCTTTTAAAAGCAGCACCCAGAGCCATCAAGCCTTGGAAGTGGGTGTCCAACCGGCGGCGGCCAATTTTGTCGCCTCCGGGTTTTGGGATGTATCCTTTGCCAAAACGGGCCAACAAGGGTCCCACCAACATAATGGATCCACGCAATGCAGCGCCCTTCTTTTTGTACACATCGGTAAACTGAAAGTCGACGTCTACCGAATCGGCCTGAAACGTGAAATCGCCGGGGCCGTTTTTGTGCACCTTCACCCCAAAGTCGCCCAATATCTCAATGAGTTTGTTGACGTCAATGATGTCGGGAATATTGGTGACCCGAACGGGTTCTGCTGTCAACAGAACAGCACACAAAATCTGGAGCACCTCGTTTTTGGCTCCTTGGGCCTGGATTTCACCATGCAGGCGGTGTCCCCCTTCAATTTGAAAACGCGCCATTATTTCTTGCGGTTGTAGGGTTTAAAGCCGCCTCCTTGTCCGGAGGAGGGCGGGTTGCCAGTTCGGGTTTTGAAGAATCCTTTTTTGGCGGTTTTTTTGGTTTTGGTATGCAAAGGGGCGTATTTAATCGCAATCCCTTGTTGAATGGTCAGGGCGACGTTTTCCACGGCTATTTCACCGCCGGAAAGGGTTTTCAACTCTTTGAAAATGACCGCATCGTCTACGTAGTCTTTGTTCCAGGTAAGGTAGCTGCGCTTCATTTGGTTGGCGATGTCAAAAATCAAGGCATCGCGTTCTTCCCCCTCGGGCAAATTCAAGGCTTTCTGGATCATTTCCCGAAGAATGTTCCCGTAATACCGATGGGCCGTGCTCTTTACCGGATAGGAAATGGGTTCTGGCTTAGCGGCTCGTACTTCGGGAAGAGGCGCGGGAAAAGGAGCGTCTACATCCAGGGTGTAATCCGACAACGAAAAAACATGGTCCCACAACTTGTGCTGCCAGTCGGGAAATTCTTTGATGGACGGCTGCAGTTGCGCAATGGCATCGACCACGGCATGGGCCGCATGGGTGCGCATCGCGCGGTCTTCCAACGTCAAAACATGGTCCACCATGGATTGAATGTGCCTGCCGTATTCCGACAGTTTCAAGGGGGTGCGGTCCGTGTTGTACGTCAGGGACAGAGCATCAATGTGCTGGGTATTCATCATGGATTTAATCGCTGCAATTTAGCAAACTTTAGCAGGAGTTTTTTCTCCCCTGCATTGTCAAAGTGTACGGTCGCCCGAAGGTCTCCGGCGTCGCCTGAAATTTCCCGAACGGTGCCGGTTCCAAAACGGTCGTGAAGCACCCGTTCTCCCGGTTCGAGGTCCAGCGGCGCTTGCCCCACTTGGTGGGCAGAGGCTACCGGTTTGAATCGACCAGGAGCCGCCAAAGCAAGGGGGGCGGGTTGGCTGGAAGGTTTGGCCGGAGTGCTCCCGGGTTTCGCCGTTCCCGAATTTCGCGGGTGCGCTCCGCCGGATTGCGGTCCGCGTGTGAACTTCTCGCCGGTCCGAACAGCAGGGGAGGGGGAATCAAAGGCATCCAACAAAGACTGCGCGGGTCGGTACGATGGGCTGACCACCGGCACGTGAATGTCCAAGAACTGTTCGTCCAATTCGTCCAAGAACCGACTGGGTTCGCAATCCATCAATTTGCCCCACCGAAACCGCACATGGGCATACGTTAAGTAGGCCGCATGCTCCGCCCGGGTGAGTGCCACGTAAAAAAGCCGGCGTTCTTCTTCCAAGTCTGCCCGGCTTTGGCTGGCCATCATGGAAGGAAACAAAGTCTCTTCCATGCCGACTACAAAGACAATGGGAAATTCCAGCCCTTTTGCCAGGTGGATGGTCATCAGGGTAACCTTGGGCTGGTCGTCTTCCTTTTTCGTGTCGACGTCGGTAAGCAAGGCGATGTCTTGGGCAAAGGCCTCCAACGCGGGATTTCCGCCTTCGATTTGCTCCTGTTCCTCCACAAACTCCTGGATGCCGTTTAGCAATTCCTGGACGTTTTCTTGCCGGGAAACTCCTTCGGGGGTCTTGTCCTCGGCCAAAGCGCGCACCAAACCGCTGTGTTTGGCGATGTGTTCCACCGCATCAAAGGCATTCTTTTGGCTGGCAACAACGGCAAAGCTGCGGAGCAGGTCGGCAAAATCGACCAGTTTTTGAACGGTCGGACGGTTGATGCCCATTTCGACGCCTGGCAGGAGATTCAGCGCACCCCAAAGGGAAAGTCCGTGCTCAGCAGCAACTACGGTCAACCGGGTCAGCGTAGTCTCCCCAATGCCTCGTCCCGGCAAATTGATAATGCGGCGCAAGGCTTCTTCGTCGTTTGGATTCAGGGCCAAGCGGACGTACGCCATGACGTCCTTGATTTCTTTGCGCTGGTAAAACGACGTTCCTCCGTAGATGGTGTAAGGAATGTTTCGGCGACGAAAGGCCTCCTCAAACGAGCGGCTTTGGGCGTTGGTTCTGTAGAGAATGGCGAATTGGTCCCAATTCCGCTGTTCCCGCATGTGCCGGTCCCACATCGTTTGCGCTACATAATGCGCTTCGTCGGTGTCGCTCATGGCTTTGTGGACCACAATGGGGTCTCCTTGCGCGTTGGCGGTCCAAACGTTTTTCTCCAGTTGTTCTTGGTTGTGCGCAATCAACGAATTGGCTGCACCCACAATATTCTTGGTGGAGCGGTAATTTTGTTCCAACCGAATCTCGGCAGCGTCGGAATAGTCGGACCGGAAATTCAGGATGTTCCGAATGTTGGCGCCCCGGAAAGCATAAATAGACTGGGCATCGTCGCCCACTACACAGAGGTTTTCGTACCGACTGGCCAGTGCTTTGACAATTAAGTACTGGCTGTGGTTCGTATCCTGGTACTCGTCCACCAAAATGTACTTGAATCGCTCTTGGTACTTGGCCAAGGCCTCTGGGAAACGAATAAAGAGTTCGTTGGTCTTGAGGAGCAGGTCGTCAAAGTCCATTGCGCCGGCCTTGAAACACTTTTCCATGTACGCCCGGTACAGGTTCCCCAATTGGGGGAGCCGCGCGGCCGCGTCTTGTTCTTGCAAGTCGCCGCGTTGGTCGTAGGCCTTTGGGGTAATCAACGCATTCTTGTACTGGCTAATACGACTGGCAACCGCCTTGGTCTTGTAGATGTCTTTGTCCAGCTGCGCTTCCTTAATAAGACCCGCAATTACTTTTTGGGCGTCTTCGGTATCGTATATGGTAAAATTGGAAGGAAATCCAAGTTTCCCGGCCTCTGCGCGAAGAATGCGCGCAAAAACGCTGTGAAACGTGCCCATCCAGAGCGACTTGGCGGAACTGGCATCCACCAACCTGCCAATACGGGCCTGCATTTCGCGGGCGGCTTTGTTGGTAAAAGTGAGCGCCAAAATGTTAAATGGGTCAACCCCTTTCTCCAACAAATAGGCAATGCGCACTGTCAGTACCCGCGTTTTGCCTGATCCGGCCCCGGCAATAACCATAACCGGCCCTTCGGTGTGCTCTACGGCTTCTCGTTGGGGCGGATTCAGACCGGCGCGCAAATCGTTCATGGGTAAGGAAATTTTCAGGACCGCGAAGGTACAACAA
>JBIIBX010000105.1:0-5522 GCA_044239185.1 Schleiferiaceae bacterium
GGACCTGGAAGACGCCACCCCGCAACAGGAAGGACTTTTTAAGGCCTTGGGCGCTATTCCCCCCGTCTACCGCCACGTTCCCCTGTGGATGGGCCCCGACGGCCACCGCTTGAGCAAGCGCCACGGATCGGTGGCGGTGCGGGATTGGCGGCAGGCGGGCCGGTCGGCGGAGGAACTGGTGGGTCGGTTGGCGTGGGGACTTGGGTTGCTGCCGGAGTACCGACCGGTGCGCCCCGAGGAACTTTTGGATTCCTTTTTGTGGGAAAAGGTGCGCAAATCGCCGGTACCCGCGTCGGACTATTTACCTTTGGTCCCATGATCAAATCCATGACCGGTTTTGGCCGGCACAAATCCACCCAGGGAGCCCTTACAGCGACGGTGGAAATCCGTTCCGTCAACAGCAAACAGCTGGACCTTTCCCTGCGGATGCCCTCCTCCTTGCGGGAGTTTGAATACGCCACGCGAAAGCACCTTGCCGAGGCCGTAGAGCGCGGAAAGGTGGACGTCTACGTCCAGCTGGAAGCGGTGGCCGACGCGCCCGTGGCTCCCGTGCTCAATGCCCCCTTGATTGGGGCCTACATGGAGCAACTGCGCGCTTTGTGCCCGGAAAGCCACCCGTCGGAGGCGGAATTGCTGGCCATGGCTTTGCGCCTGCCCGAAGCCACCCGCAGCCCGGTGGAAGACAAGTCCCACGAGGAATGGGCGGTTGTGTCCGAGGCCTTGGAAGGGGCTTTGGCGGCTTTTCAGCAGTTTCGCTTGGACGAAGGCCAAGCCTTGGCCACGGACTTGTTGACCCATGTGGGCACCATTGAACAAGCGCTCCAAGGAGTGCCGAGGTACGAGTCGGAACGCATTCAAGCGGTGAAAGAACGCTTGCTGCGGGGCTTGGAGGGGATGGACTACAACCACGACCGCTACGAGCAAGAGCTGATCCACTACCTGGAAAAACTGGACATCAACGAGGAAAAGGTGCGGCTCCAGGCCCACCTGGACTACTTCCGGACCACCCTCCAAGAGGGCCACGGCCGCAAACTGGGCTTTATTGCCCAGGAAATGGGCCGCGAAATCAATACCTTGGGCTCCAAGGCCAACCACGCCGAGATGCAAAAATTGGTGGTGGGCATGAAAGAAGACCTGGAGAAAATCAAAGAGCAGGTGCTCAACGTTTATTAATCCCCCTACCGCTATCCTTCTACCTTTGTTGCATGGAATCCCAGCACTTTAACACCCTGACCATCCACGGCGGCCAGCATCCCGACCCCAGCACGGGAGCGGTTATGCCTCCGATTTACCAAACGTCTACCTACGCCCAGTCCGCCCCCGGGGTGCACCAGGGATACGAGTACAGCCGCACCCAAAACCCCACCCGCCATGCCTTGGAGCGCGCGTTGGCCTCCATCGAAGGGGGCACCCACGCCATGGCCTTTGGCAGCGGTTTGGCGGCGGTGGATGCCGTTCTGAAATTGCTGCAACCCGGCGACGAAGTCATCAGCACGTCGGACTTGTACGGAGGGACTTACCGCTTGTTTACCAAGGTGTACGCCGGATTTGGGTTGAATTTTCACTTTTCCCCCATGCAAGACGAGGCCGAGGTGCGCGCGTTGGTAACGCCGAAGACCAAGGTCCTTTGGGTGGAAACGCCCACCAACCCCATGCTGAACACCATCGACATTGCGGCCATGGCCCGCGTGGCGGCGGAGTGCGGTGCGTGGCTGGTGGTAGACAACACCTTCGCAACCCCGTATTTCCAGCGTCCGTTGGAACTGGGCGCGCACATCGTGTTGCACAGCGCTACCAAGTATTTGGGCGGCCACTCCGACGTGGTGCTGGGAGCCTTGGTGGTGAAAGACCCCGCGTTGGCAGAGCGTTTGTATTTTATTCAGAACGCCTCAGGGGCCATTTGCGGCCCCATGGACAGCTTTTTGGTGCTGCGCGGCATCAAGACCTTGCACGTGCGGATGGACCGCCACCAGTCCAATGCCCAAGCCCTCCTTCCGTACTTGAAGGACCACCCTGCCGTGGAAAAGGTGTACTACCCCGGATTTGGCGGCATGATTTCCTTTGTGGTGCGCGGCAACGACTTGGCTACGGCCTCGCGTGTGGCCTCGGCCCTGCGTGTGTTCACCCTGGCGGAGAGTTTGGGCGGCGTGGAATCCCTGGTGGGACATCCCGCCACCATGACCCATGCCTCCATCCCCAAGGACCAACGGGAGGCAGTAGGGGTTACCGACGGCTTGCTGCGCTTGAGCGTCGGCATCGAAGACGTTCGGGACTTGCAAAACGATTTGAACCAAGCACTTTCGCTACTTTAGCACCATGGCTGATAAATTTGCTGTAATTGGACTGGGCCAGTTTGGTTCTGCCATAGCCAAAAAACTGGCGGAAAAAGGGGCCGAGATTTTGGCCATCGATAGCGATCCGGAAAAAGTAGAAAGCATCCGGGACTACGTTACCTACGGCGTGACGTTGGATGCTACCTCGCGCCCGGCGTTGGAATCGCAAAACATTGCAGAAATGGACGCGGTTGTGGTCTCCATTGGCCAGAACTTTGAGTGCACCATGCTCACCGTGGTGCAGCTGCAGTCCTTGGGCGTCAAGCGGTTGATGGCCCGGGCTCAAGGAGAAACCCAGCGGCGCATCCTAACCAAATTGGGCGTGGAAGAAATTCTATCCCCCGAGGAGGAAGTAGGCAAGAACGTGGCCGACCGGCTGATTACACCGGGCATGCTTATGGCCGTGCAACTGCCAGACAACTACGAGATTGTGGAAGTGGAAGCCCCCAAAAGCACTGTGGGACGGTCGCTCGAAGACATTGGCTTGGCCAAAAAATACAAGCTCAGCTTGGTGACGTTGTTGCGCAAAACCAACGGCGACCACCACATCATGGGCGTTCCGGACCAAGGAACGGTGGTGGAACCCAACGACTTGATGGTGGTTTTTGGAACCACCAAAGACGTCGAGCGCTTTATCCACATCAACGCCTAAATTCGCGACCATGCGCATTCTCACGGGGATACAGAGCTCCGGTCGCCAGCATTTGGGCAACCTGCTGGGCGCCATTTTGCCCGCGATCAAGATGGCCAACGAGGGCACCAACGAGTCGTTTTTGTTCATTGCGGACTTGCACTCCTTGACCACGGTGAAGGACCCGGTGCTGCGCAAGGAGAATCTGCACGCTACGGCGGCGGCGTGGCTGGCCTGCGGGTTGGACACGTCGAAAACCGTGTTTTACGCCCAGAGCCACGTGCCCCAGTGCACCGAGTTGACGTGGTACCTGAATTGCTTTACGCCGTACCCCATGCTGGCCAATGCGCACAGCTTCAAAGACAAGTCGGACAAGCTTTCCGACGTGAACGCCGGCCTTTTTGACTACCCCGTGCTGATGGCCGCGGATATTTTGCTGTACGACGCCCAGTGGGTGCCCGTGGGCAAGGACCAGCGCCAGCACCTGGAAATCACCCGGGACATTGCGTCGGCCGTAAACCACCACGTAGGCACGGACGTCTTCGTTCTCCCCGAAGCCCGCATTGACGAGCAGGTGATGACCATCCCCGGGACCGACGGCCAAAAAATGAGCAAGTCCTACAAGAACGTGGTCGACGTTTTCTTGCCGGAGAAGGAACTCAAAAAGCAAATCATGGGGATTGTGACCGATGCCACGCCGCTGGAAGCCCCCAAGGACCCCGAGAAGTGCAACGTTTTTCAGCTGTACCGCCTGGTGGCTACTCCGGAGCAAACGGCCGATTTGGCCGGTCGGTACCGCGCCGGAGGACTGGGCTACGGGCATGCCAAGACCGAGCTGCTGGGAGTGCTTTTGGACCGATTTTCCGAAGAACGCCGCCGGTTTGACGCCTTGATGGCCGACCCCGCTGCCTTGCATGCGGCCTTGGAACAAGGCGCCCAGAAAGCCTCGGCTGTGGCCGACGCCACCCTACTCCGCGTCCGCCAGGCGCTGGGCTTCGCCTGAGGCGGCCCACTCCGATGCCGAAATTTCCCCGCGCATGACCGCTACCAGCGGCAGCAGAACCTCCTGTTCAAAGGCGTCGATTTCCGCGCCTCCGAGGGAGGAATTTCCTTGAATGGTGAGCCAGATCGGTTCGGCCCGGGGAGTGCGCAGGGACTGAATCCCGGCCCGAATGGGTTCGTCCGAATCCGGGAACTGCTTCCGGTACATCCAGGCGTAGGTCATAAGCTGCAGGGCCTTGCTTCCCTTGTCGGGCACAAAGAGTGCCTGCCAGTCGGACACGGCGAGTTGGGAAGCGTCGACTTTGCCGGTTTTCAAATCCAAAATGGACAGCCCTTCGGGGGTGCGCTCCAGCCGGTCGGCTTTTCCCTTGAAATAAACGGGGCCGTGGGAGGTCTCCAGGGCCGCAGCCAAGGAGACTTCGACGCCCGCCAAAGACCACATTTCCCCGCGTTCCTGGGCCTCTTGAATGCGGTCGGCTTCTGCGGAAAGGAGCTCGCGGAGCAGGGTTGATCCCACGCCGTACGCCAGGGCGTTTTTTCCGGTTTCTACTTGGCCTCCGGGGTATTCTGTTTGCAGGGACTCGGCCATCCAGGCGGCCCATTGGGCGTCGGTGGGGCGCAGGGTCTGGGGCACGGGAGCCGCTTCAAAGGCCTGGTACGCCAACTCGTGGGTTTTGTGCACCAAGTTGCCAAAGAGGGCGTCGTCCATCCGCTCCTTGGGCTCGTCCTCCGGTCGGATTTGCAGGAGGTATTCCCGGTAAAACGCTTCCGGATCCCGCAGGAATTGCGACAATTTGCTGGGCGACAGGGCCGTTTTGGGCGAGGCAAACCGGGTTTCCAAGGTTTCCAGTGCCTCGGGGGACGGGCTCCAAACGGCCGGCCGCACCATGCTGTTGGGTCCCAGCGGAACAAACCGAAAATCGTGGGTCCAGGACTGGGGGGAGTGGGGTTTCAGCTCAATGCGCAGCTGGTGCAGGTACCGACTGGGCTCGCCTCCGCCGGTGGCGTCGGCGTCGGTGTTGTAAATCAGGCGAATGTGCTGCGGACGTTGCAGCAGTCGGTAAAAGTGGTAGGCGTTGATGGCTTCCCGTTCGTGGGGCATGGGGAGGCCCAAGTCCGACCGTACCGACCAGGGAATCCACCCCAAGTCGCCGCGGGCAGGCGGCAGGACCCCTTCGTTGGCGCCCACCACCAAAACGGCTTCGAAGTCCAGCAAGCGGGTTTCCAGCAAGCCCATGATCTGCAATCCGGCGAGCGGTTCGCCCAGAAGATCGAGGGGTTCTTCGCGGAAGTGGGATTGGAGCAGCAGCCGGACCGCGCGCCACGTGGGCCGCAGGCTGTGCACGGCCAAGCGCTCCGCCAGGGAGCGAACCACGGAGGCCAGGGATTGCGCAGCGGACCGTTCCCAGTCCCGCAGGAAGGCATGCGCGCTCCCCGCTTCCAGGCGCTCAGCAGCCCGAAGCAGCCATTTTTCCAGGTCGTCGGTGGGTTCCAGGAGGTCCAGTCCGGGAAGGTCTCCCAAGGCGGAGGAATCCCGGAGTTGGGCCACGGACCAC
>JBIIBX010000106.1:0-5469 GCA_044239185.1 Schleiferiaceae bacterium
AGTTCAACAGGTCTTCGATGTACCAACGGCCTTCTACGCCTATGTCTTGGAAGAACAGGACGTCGCGGGTGCCTTGTACGTACTGGTTTTTCTCAAAACGGAAGGGAACAGCGTCGCCTTCGTAGTACTTCCGCTTCATCATGTCGATGTACCAGTCGGTATTCAACAAAGAGAGGTTTACAATGCGCACGTCCGTGCGGTACCCTTCGACTTCTTGGACGTACCAAAGCGGGAAGGTATCGTTGTCTCCGTTGGTGAAGAGGATGGCGTTCTTTTCGCACGAGTCCAGGTAGGCCTTGGCAATGTCCCGGGCCGTGTAGCGGTTGGAGCGGTTGTGGTCGTCCCAGTTTTGCTGGGCCATCAATCCGGGGACGGCCACCAAAAGGGCCACCGTGACCAAGGCCGCAGAGGCCGTGGTGCGGAACTTGCCCAGCCATTCCACCAAAGCGATGACTCCGAGCCCTATCCAAATGGCAAAGACGTAGAAGGAGCCCACAAAGGCGTAGTCGCGTTCCCTTGGTTCAAAGGGTTTTTGGTTGGTGTACACCGCCACGGCAATGCCCGTAAACAAGAACAGCGACGTGAGTACCCAGGTGTGGTCCTTGTCTTTGGAGAACTGGAAGAACAGGCCAATCAAGCCCAAGAACAAGGGCAGGGCAAAGTATACGTTGCGGGCCGGGTTGTTTTTTAGGAAGGTGGGCAGGTTGTCTTGCGGACCCAGACGCGCCTCGTCCCAGAAAGAAATGCCGGTGATCCAGTTTCCTTTGGTGAATTCGTAGCGGTTTTGCTCGTCGTTTTGGCGTCCGGCAAAGTTCCACATGAAGTAGCGGAACCACAGCTGGCCAATTTGGTACTTCACAAAGAAGCCAAAGTGCTTTCCAAAGGAAATGGGGGCGTCTTTGTTGGAAATTTTCATCAAGCTCATGTAGTTCTGCACGTGATCGGATTGGTCCGACCACATCCGCGGGAAGAACCCGATGAAGCGCTTGTCGTAGTTGGGAACGGAGGCTTTGCCGTCGTTGGTGACTTCGTATTTGCCGGTCTCCTCGCTAAACGCATAGGTGGGTTTTCCGTCTTTGTACGGCTGCTGGGGATCCAGCGGGGCGTTAAAGCTCTGTCCGTACAAAACGGGCCAGTCGCCGTACTGTTCCCGGTTGTAGTAGGCCAGCAACGAAATAGCGTCCTCGGGGTTGTTTTCGTCGATGGGGGTGTTGGTGTTGGACCGGATGGCCAAAGTGAGGAAGGTGGAGTACCCAATCATGATGAACACGACGGCCAAAATCCCCTGAGAAACCAGCGGTTTGTTGGTCTTTTTGGCCCACTGAAGGCCGTACACCACCGCACCTACGAAGAGGCCAAAGGCCAGCAGGGTCCCGGAGTTTTTAGGCAACCCAATGCTGTTGACGGCTTGGATCTCCAAGAATCCGAACACCTTCAAAATGAACGGGATAATAATGGCAAACACAAAGGCCAGCACCGCCACGGAGATGGTGTTGGCAATGATAAAGCCCTTCCAGGAGCGGTCGGAATACAATTTGTAGTACACCACCATGACCACGGCCGGGATGACCAGGAAGGCCAGGATGTGAACGCCTACGGTGAGTCCTACGGAGTACGCCACCAAAAGCAACCACCGGTTGGCATAGGGGTCGTGGTCTACCGCTGCTTCCCATTTGAGTCCGGCCCAAAAAGCCAGGGCGGTGAACAAGGAGCTCATGGCGTATACTTCGCCTTCTACGGCGCTGAACCAGAAGGAGTCGGAAAAGGTATAGGCCAAAGCGCCCACGGCTCCTGCGCCAAAAATGGCCACGGTACGCGCCTGGGTTTGCTCGCCGAGCCGCGCAACCAAACGCTTGGCAATGGCCGTGATGGACCAAAACAAGAACAAAATGGTGAAGCTGGAAGAAAACGCAGACAACAAATTGACGTAGTACGCTTGCTGGGTGACGTCGCCTGCAAAGAGGTTGGCCACTACCGCGCCCATCAACTGAAACAGCGGCGCTCCGGGAGGGTGACCCACCTGCAATTTGACCGAGGTGGCGATGTATTCTCCGCAGTCCCAGAAACTTGTGGTGGGTTCTACGGTCAGCACGTAGGTGGCGCTGGCAATGGCAAACACCAACCAACCGAGCAGGTTGTTGGTGCGGTTGTACGTGGAAGCGTTCATTCTTTCGCTGGCTTTAGTCGCAATTTAGGCCAACGAAGATAAGGAATTTGAGGGGCCAATGGCCCGATTAAGAAGCGCTAGCGCCGAGCTTTTTGTGAATCAATGCGTGAAGTTTGCGTTCCAATGCGGGAAGTTGGACGTGGGCCAAGGCATCGTTGGCAAAGGCAAGCATCAACAAGGCCCGCGCTTCGGCTTCGGGTATCCCCCGGGCGCGCAAATAAAACAAGGCGTCGGCATCCAACTGGCCCACGGTGCACCCGTGGGAGCACTTGACGTCGTCGGCAAAAATCTCCAACTGCGGCTTGGTGTCTACCTCCGCGCGGTCGTCCAGCAGCAGGTTGTCGTTTTGTTGGAAGGCCAGGGTTTTTTGGGCGTGGGGGCGGACCATGATCTGGCCGTTGAATACCCCGCGGGATTTCCCGTCAAACAGGCCTTTGTACACTTCGTGGCTGGTGCAATGCGGCACGGCGTGGTCCACAAAGGTGCGGTGGTCCACGTGTTCCTGCCCGTGAATCAAGGTGAGACCGTGCAGATGCGCCTCGGCATTGCTGCCCATCAGAGCAAACCGCAACTCGTTGCGGGTAAGGCGACCTCCGCAGCTAAACGTATTCACCACGACCTGGCTGTCCCGGTCTTGGTGCACAAAGGTGGCGTCCGTGAGCGTAGCGGTGGAAACGTCGTTTTGCAACTTGGTGTACCGAACCCGGGCGTTGGGGGCGGCATGGATTTCGGTGACGGCGTTGGTCCAATGGGCCTTCCCGTTTAACGACTGGTGGCGTTCCACAACCTCAACTTGGGCTCCTTCTTCCACCACCACCAGGTTGCGGATTTGGGCAAAAAGGGGCTCGTCGGAGGTGGTGAAATAAAATACCTGAATGGGCTTGTCTGCCACCGAATTCTTGGGAATGCGGACCACGGCTCCCTCGCGGGCCAGCGCCCGGTTCAAGAGGACCAGGGGCTCGTCCAGGGTATCCAACGCGGCAAAATGGTCCTGCATCCAGGCCGGTGATTTCCGCCAGGTGCTGCCCAGGGTGCACACGTCCAGCCCGTGGTGGGTGGTGCTGCTCAACCACGACGAATACACGCCGTTTACAAATACCACGCGGTACGAATCCACTTCGTCCAAGAAATACGACTCAATGTCCTTGAATTCCAGGGCATGCCCTTGGGCTGTGGCAAAAGGGGCGACCGGCCGCGGATGTTCCGCTACCTGGGACTTCAACGACGTGTACTTCCAGGACTCCGATTTTTTGGTGGGAAACCCCAAAAGCTCAAACTGCTCCAGGGCTTCGCGCCTTTTGGCGGCGACGGTTTCACCGCTCTCGCGGGCCAGCGATTCCTCGTTTTCCGCGTACAAATTCAGCAAAGATTCGCGCATCATTGGGCCGCGTTTTCTTTCTTGATCCAGTCGTAGCCGCGCTCTTCCAGCTCCAAGGCCAGGTCTTTGGTGCCGCTTTTCACGATTTTTCCGTGCAGCAAAACGTGTACGTAGTCCGGTACGATGTAGTCCAACAGGCGCTGGTAGTGGGTGATAACGACCACGGCGTTGGTGGGGCTTTTCAGAGCGTTCACCCCTTGGGCCACAATCCGCAAAGCGTCAATGTCCAAACCGCTGTCGGTTTCGTCCAAAATCGCCAAACGGGGCTCCAGCATGGCCATTTGGAAGATCTCGTTTCGTTTCTTTTCTCCACCGGAAAATCCCTCGTTCAAGGAGCGGCTGAGGAAGCTCTTGTCCATCTCCAAAAGCTCCAATTTTTCGCGCATTTTCTTCAGCAGAACGGCGGCTTCCATAGGGTCTTCCCCACGCGACGCACGCTGGGCATTGATGGCGGTTTTGATGAAATTGCTCACCGACACACCTGGAATTTCCACGGGGTACTGAAAGCTCAAAAACACCCCGCGGTGGGCGCGTTCTTCGGGAGATAAATCCAACAAGGATTCGCCGTCCAACTCGACGCTGCCTCCTGTCACTTCGTATTCTTCGCGTCCGGCAATTACGCTGGAGAGGGTACTTTTTCCCGACCCGTTGGGGCCCATGATGGCGTGAACCTCTCCCGGCTTGACCACCAAGTCAATGCCCTTGAGGATGGCGGTTCCGTCGGACAGGCCGGCTTGCAAATTTTGAATGGATAGCATGCGAATGGCGTATTTTGAATAGAAATTGGGGGAGGATTAACCGACGGAGCCTTCCAAGCTGATGGCCAGGAGTTTTTGGGCTTCGACCGCAAATTCCATGGGGAGTTGGTTCAAGACGTCCTTGCAGTAGCCGTTGACAATCAAGGCAATGGCGGACTCGGTGTCCATGCCGCGTTGGTTGCAGTAGAAGATTTGGTCTTCCCCGATTTTGCTGGTGGTGGCTTCGTGCTCCACCTGCGCAGTTTTGTTTTGGATCTCGAGGTAGGGGAAGGTGTGGCTTCCGCAGCCGTCGCCCATCAACAGGGAGTCGCACTGGGAGAAGTTGCGCGCGCCTTCGGCGCGCGGCCCCACCTTGACCAACCCGCGGTAGCTGCCGTTGCTGTGCCCGGCGCAAATCCCCTTGCTGATGATGGTGCTTTTGGTGCGCTTGCCCAAGTGGATCATTTTGGTACCCGTGTCCGCCTGCTGGTAGTGGTTGGTAACCGCCACGCTGTAGAACTCGCCGATGCTGTCGTCGCCCTTCAGAATGCAGCTGGGGTACTTCCAGGTCACAGCGGATCCTGTTTCCACCTGTGTCCAGGAGATTTTGGCGCGCTTCTCGCAAATGCCGCGCTTGGTCACAAAATTGAAAACGCCTCCCTTGCCTTCGGCATCGCCCGGATACCAGTTTTGGACCGTGGAATACTTGATTTCGGCGTCGTCCAGGGCGACCAGTTCGACCACCGCTGCGTGCAGCTGGTTTTCGTCGCGGGAAGGAGCGGTGCACCCTTCCAAGTAACTGACGTAGCTGCCTTGGTCGGCAATCAACAAGGTCCGCTCAAATTGACCGGTACCGGCTTGGTTGATGCGGAAGTAGGTTGATAACTCCATGGGGCACCGAACGCCCTTGGGGATGTAGCAAAAACTGCCGTCCGTAAAGACGGCGCTGTTCAAGGCGGCGAAGAAATTGTCGGTCCGCGGAACGACGGTTCCCAAGTATTTGCGCACCAAATCCGGATGCTCCTTCACGGCGTCGGAAATGCTGCAAAAAATAATGCCTTTTTCCGCCAAAGTGGCTTTGAAGGTGGTGGCCACACTCACCGAGTCGACCACGACGTCCATGGCCACTCCGGTTAGGCGCTTTTGCTCGTCCAGGCCAATGCCCAATTTCTCAAAGGTTTTGAGCA